>NZ_JBFBBY010000040.1:0-57591 GCF_040682875.1 Amycolatopsis sp. NPDC051071
TGAGTGTTTTGGGTCGCTAGAACGACCCAAAACACTCACGACCCCCGCACCAGGTACTCACCGCCACCCGGCACTGAAAGGCCGTCGTCGCGTGCAGCGGGGTCGCGAGTGGCGATTCGGGATATAGAGGGGCAGGTCAAATGCGGCGTAGTGCCTGGGCTCGCCGTGACCAGCCTGTTCGCTGGGTTGGTGGCCAGGGCGAAGGCGTGACTCGCGTGCTTGAACACGTAACTCGCGTGCTCAGGGACGTAACTCGCGTGCTCAGAGGCGTAACTCGCGTGCTCAAGGACGGAACTCGCGTGCCTGGAGGCCGAACTCGCGTGTGCGGGCTTTAAGCACGCGAGTGCGGTACGCACCAACCAGCCACCACCCAGTCCGAAGGCGCCACCTTCGCCTTATCCCTCAAGAGAACCCAACACTCACGACCACCGCACCCGGCCTACCCCGCGTTGATCGCCCACCGCTGGAGCGCGGAACCGGTGTCCGGCCGCTGCGTGACGGCCGCACCGTCCGAAGTGGACGTGGTCGTCAGCGAAAGCCCGGATCGGACACTGGCGAGCTTGTAGGTGCCGTCGGCCTGTTTCGCCGCCGTCCAGCGCTGGTTGGTTCCGCCGGTGCATGTCCACTGGACGACCCGCGCGCCCGCGGCGGTGGAGCCGCCCTCGACGTCGGCGCACAGCTTCGAATGCGCGTTGGTCAGGGTGTACGAACCGTCGGTTTGCCGGGCGAACAGCCATTTCTGGTTGCCGCCCTGGTTTGGCGCCCAGGTGACCAGCGGGGTACCGGCGGTGGTGGACGAGTCCGGATCGTCGAGGTTCTTGCCGGACGCGGTGAGGGTATGGACCCCGTCGAGGGTGCCCGCGCCGGCGTCGGTGAACTTCAGCGTCTGCTCGGCCGCGGTCCGGCCGCCGCCGACGGTGCTGCCGCTGGTGTCGGTCCACGACCGCGGTGGCGTGGTCTCGGCCTGGCGCGAGGCGGCACCGGAAAGCCCGAGCACGAGCCCGCTGTAGCGGTTGACCAACCGGAAAGTGCCGTTCTTGCCGGGAATGACGAACCATTGCTGCCCGACGGTGGCCGCGGCGGTCACCGTGGGTTTCGCACCCCACGCCCGGCCCGCCTGGACAGCGTCGACGCCGAGTGACTGACCCGTGGCGGCGTTGGCGATCCGGTACGAGCCGTCACCGTTGGACGAGAACTGCCACGCTTCGCGGTCGGATCCGGTTGTCGCCGCGACCGATGTCGTCGCGTTTCCGGTTCCTTGCGCGAGTACGCGGCCGTCGCCGAGGCCAATGCGGTACTTGCGTGAAGTGTCCACAGGGGACGGTGCGGGCGCGGACGAGGTGATGGTCTGGGTGGTGTACTCCCCACCCGCGTCGTTCGAGCACGCCACCGCACAATAGGACCGGAACTGTTTGCCGATGATGGTGGAGTTCGTCTTGTTCGCGGCGTCGACGAACCAGCGGTACCAGGACTGGTTGGTGTAGCCGCCGGTGTCGCCGATCAGCCGCCACTTTTGCGTCGTCAGGTCGTCGGTCGCGTAGTAACGTTGCGGTACAACACTGTCGACGGCTTCCGGTGCGCCGATGTAGAGCCCGAGGTGGGCGTTGTAGGCGATGTTCATGACGAACAGGTCGGATTTACGCGGCAGTTGACCCGCCGCGATCTGCTGGCTGACGTTGCCGGTGTTGGCGGGGTCGTAATCGTCCGCGACGGGCGTGTAGCCGGTGTCCCCGGCCTTCGACACGGGCACCATGTTGCTTTCACGGCCGCCGACGCCTGCCTCGCTCCAGCCGCCGTTGAACCATTTCTGCCAAGAGCCTGTCGCCATTTTGCCCGAGATCGGCGCGCGGGCGACATGCGCCAGTCCCGTCATCGGGCCGCCCGCGCCCGCCTTCGGCACGATGCGTGAACCGTAGTAGACATAGAAATAGCCGGACGCCGTGTCCACGAACAGGCGCGGATCGCCGTCACCGTAGTCGAAGGTCTGATTGGGGAAGGCCGACGTGTCGCCGCGTTTCGTGCTGTGGTGCGAGGTGATCGCGTGGTCCTTGATGGCCCAGGTCCGGCCCTGGTCCTTCGAGACGGCCCAGTCGATCGCGTCGTAGTGGGAGAATGAGTAGGCGCCGAACGGTTCCGGCGTGAACTCGTTGTGGATCAGGCCATACCAGTCCCCGGTGTCCGGATCCACCCAGACGCCGACGAGATCGCAGAAGTTGCGCTGCGAATAGCCCGATCCGGCAGGCGGGTCAGTGGACTCCTTGCCGGTGGGGCTGTTGTTGCAGCGCCACGTCGTGTCGTTATTGCGGTCGGCGGGATTGGCCGGGTTCACCGCGTCGCTGATCGGATTCTTGGTGAAACTGTCGAAGTCGCGTCCGCTGTAGAACTCCCACTCGCGCGGCTGGTCTGCGCCGTAGAGCGCGGCCGCCTGCTGAAAGTAGAAAGTGCCGTCCTTGTCGAGGTAGGAACTGGCGGGGGTGTCGGTGGTCGGGCTGAAGGACTTCTTCGCGTCGACGGTGACGGTATACGTCGCGTCCGGTGGCGCGGCGCCGGACGACGCCGGTACCACCAGGGTCGCCGCCGTGGCCAGCAACGCGGCGCCGAGAAGAGGCAGGGTCCGCATGACTCTCTCCCAAAGGTGACCCGCACCACAGGTTGGCGGGGCGGTCGCCGATGCTATGAACGTAACTGCACGTAAGTCAACGTGTCCGCTCAACTTCGAGCGTTGTTCATGCACTTATTGCAAGGTAGCGGCCGTGCGTGCCGGATCCCGGCGTACGGAAAGTCCAAGCGCGGCCGTGCGGAAGTCCAACGTCACTCCGGCACGAGGGGCGGGTCGTCGGGAGCGGGGATCCGGGAACTCCAGCCGCCCGGGACGGCTTGGACGCGGGACTCACGGAAGCGGCCGGGCGTGAGGCCCACCCGGCGGGTGAAGAGGCGGCTGAAGTAGGCGGCGTCCTCGTAGCCGACGGCCTGCGCCACGCCGTGGACCGGCATCCGCGTGGTGGCCAGGAGTTCCTTCGCGCGGTTGAGACGAAGAGTCAGCAAATGCTCTTTCAGTCCCGACTCGGTGCTGCGGCGCACCGCGGCACGCAGTTCGGGCAGGGTCATGCCGCGCCGGGCCGCGATCTCCGCGACGCTGATCGGCAGCAGCGCGTCGCGTGCCAGCGCGTCCAGCAGCGAGCCGCCACTGGGCGTGCTGTCGGCACGGGAACGGCGCAACGCCACCAGCAAATGGTGCACCGCCGCCGACGCGTCGACTTGCGCCAACGGGCTGCCACCTCGCGCGCAGCGCACGATCCGGCTCACGATGTCGCGTACGACCGTCACGTCGCCCAACGGCACCACCGGCGAGCCGGGCGTGACGTAGCCGAGCTCCACATAGGCTTCTACCGCGCCGCCGTCGAAGTCGACGAAGCACTCTTCCCAGCCCTGCGCCTGATCGGGTGCGTAATGATGCCCGACGCCGGGAACCAGCCACAGCAGAGCCGGCGCGACGATCTCCTGCCGTTCCCCGCCCGCGACGGCGAACCATCCGCGCCCCTTCGACACCACGACGGCGACGTAGTGATCGAGGACGCGGGGCCCCACGACGGGCAGGATCCCGTGCTGCAGCCCCACCCCCAGACAGACCAAGCCCAGCCGCCGGTGAAGGGCGGACGGCGTGAAGTACCGCATCCAGGTCCGGTAAGCCATGGTCCGCCCAGTGTGCCCGGTCCCGCCTCAGCGGGCCCCTTCGGCGGGCAGGTGCTCCCGCGCCCAGGTGCCGAAGTCGGTGAGCGGGATGCCGAGTTGCCTCGCGTACTCCGGGCGACCCGGCTGACCTGCCACGTTCATGAACTCGTGGGTGGCGCCCATCGGCGGCATCCCGGCGGCGAAAGCCTCCCTTTCGGTCAGTTCCGGCGCGGACAACGGCGTGTCCAAAGCCTGCGAGAGGACCTCGGCGATCTCCGTCATCGACAGGTAGTCGCTCGCGAGTTCCAGTTCGACCCGGTCGAACCGCTCCGGTGCGACGATGGCCGCCGCGGCCGCGCGGCCGATGTCCTCCACCGCGACCAGCGACAGCCGGGTCTCCGGCTTCAGGACGCTCACCAGACCACCCTCGACGCCGCGCGGGAACAGGAATCCCATGGAGGGCAGGAAGTTCTCCATGAAGAACCCCGGCTTCAGCAACGTCCACCGCGGGAAACCCGCCGCGCGGACCGCGTCCTGGATCGCGCTTTTGGCGCCGAAAGGAGCTTCCATCAACGCCCAGCGGCCTTCGGCCCAGCCGGGGATTTCCGTATGCTGCCCGGCGCCGGTGACGGAAGTGTGCACGAACTGCGTGACTCCGGCGGCTTTCGCGGCTTCGACGAGGTTGACGCCCTGAGTCACTTCTCCGGCGAAGTCGAATCCTTCCGCTGTCAAGGCGGGCATCTGGACGGAGAAAACGGCGCGGACGCCCTCGGCGGCGCTGGTCACGGAATCGCGGTCACGCAGATCACCGGTGACCAGCTCGGCGCCGAGTGCCTCGACGGCTCGGGCGCGATCGGTGTCCGGATCACGCACCAGGGCGCGGACGGGAACGCCCGCCGCGAGCAGGGCGCGGGTGGTGGCACCACCCTGCCTGCCGGTGGCACCGGTGACGAGAACTGGGGACATGGCACTCCTCCGTGAACCGCGAGACTAAGTGGCGGGGCCCGCCACTTAGTCTCCGCTACGATACGGCGGGGCCCGCCACTTAGCAAACCCCGGAGGTGAAGCCATCGAGCAGCAACGTGCGGACGCGCGGCGCAACTACGCCCACATCCTCGCCGTGGCCGAGGAAGAGGTCGCGACCCAAGGCGCGGGGGCCTCACTGGAGCAGATCGCGCGCACCGCCGGCGTGGGCTCGGCGACCGTGCGACGGCACTTCCCCACCCGCCGCGCACTACTGGAAGCCGTCTCCCGGAAGCAAATCGAGGCGCTGGCCGCCCGCGCCCACGCACTGACCGGCGAGCAGGACAGCCGGAAGGCACTGCTGGACTGGCTGACCGACGTCGTCGCCTACTGCGTCACCGCCCGCGGGCTGGCGGTCGCACTGGCCTATGACAGCACGGAGTCCGTCTACGAAAACAGTTGCTCGGCCACACTGGAAGAAGCGGGCGAACCTCTGCTGAACCGGGCCGCGCGAGACGGCGCGGTGGCAGGCGACGTCACCGTCGCGGACCTGATCACGCTGGCCGTCGGCGTTGTACTGGCCACGGAACACCACGCCGACCCGGCGGCACGGGCCGATCGGTTGTTCCGGCTCGCCGTCGCGGGACTCAGCCCGTCGTGAGTGATAAAGAGGGTCAGAGCGCGCTGTGCCACTCACGACCCTGGACCGCCCCCCGGGAGAATCAGCGCACCCGAAGGAAGTCCACCGCCTCTCGCCACACGGCGGACAGTTCGGGATCGTCCGCGGTCCAGGTGGTGGCCCGGATCGTGCCCCGCTTTCGGTACGTGCGCATGATGTCGACGTGGACGGGCAGGCCGATGAAAGCCCGCATGGCTCCCGCGTCCCGCCACAGGGAGACCGACCCGGACCGGCTTCCCCGGATGTCCACCCAGAGCCAGTGCCCGACGGCGCCGTCGAGGTCCGGCCAAAGTGCCGCGAGGCGGCGGCCCGCGCGATAGATGCCGGGCAGGTCGAGCCGCCGGTCCGACGCGAAGTCCGTGACGCTGACGAGCACACTCCCGCGCGCCTCGGCCGGGCCGGGTTTCCAGGTGGTTTTGAGCATGGTTCACGCCTCCGGGAGCAGGGTGGGATCGGTCGCGCGGGCACGCAGCCGGTCGAGGACGGCGTGGCGCGCGTAGGTGAAGGCCGTCTCCCGGTCGGACAGCCGGGAATGGATCACCGCGGATTCGCCGAGGGCGTCGATTTCGTAGGCGAGCTGACCGGCGCCGACCTGGTCGGCGAGTTCTCCGAGGGAGATCGCCTCTGCGATCAGTGAGCGGATGAACCGCAGCCAGACCTCGAGGGATTCCGCGGTTTTGGTGCGAACCGGACCGGGCCTGTCGTCGAATTCGGTCTGCGCGGCCAGGAAGAAGCAACCACCGGGCAGGACACCGTCCGCGTAGAACCGCAGCCTCGCCTCGTGGAGCGCGAACACCCGGCGCACACCGGCAGGCGCGTGCGACGCCGGCGCCATGACCTCGCGGGTCCACTGTTCGCGGGCCCGGTCGATCGTGTCGAGTTGCAGCTGCTCCTTGTCCTTCCAGTGGGCGAACAGCCCGGATTTGCTGGTGCCGAGATGTTCGGCGAGCAGCCCGAACGACAATCCGTGCAGGCCGTGCACCGAGGCCAGCGCCACCGCGGCGTCGAGCACCGCTTCCCTCGTGCGCTGCCCACGCATCCGGCGGCCGTCCAGCCGCTCTTCGTTCGTCACCCGGCCGACCATACTATAAACGCGACCGATCGGTTTTAAAGTTCGCGGCAGGACCTTGTGGAGGCTCGGCCCTGCCGCGAGGACTCATCGGCGGATGCGGCGATCCACCGCCGTCCAGTTCGTCTCCCACGTCGTCCCGCCGTCGGCCGAGAACGCCTGCTCGAACCGCGCCTCGTCCGCGCTCGGGCGGAGGATGAAAAAGCGCACCTTGATCGGACGGCCGCCGAGCTGGTCGTCGCCGTAGAACTTGCCCACCCCGTTCTGGAAACCGCCGTACACGGCCGGGCTGAGCAGGCCGTCGCGGATGTTGATGAAGGTCAGGCTCCACCGCTGCGCCCGCGGTTCGTACAGCCGCATGTTGAGGGCGTCGATGCGGCCGTTCGGCCCCGAGACCTCGAACTCGAGGATGTTCGCCCGCCGGTCCAGTAGCGGCCGCACGGTACTGGTGCCCGAGAACTGAAGCCACTGGTCCGCGGTTTCCGAGAGCGGCTCGGCGAGGACCCGCACCGAGGAACGCCAGGTTCCGGCTTCCCAGTCGAAGTCCCGTTGGCCATCGGCGACCGCCGACGACGCGAGACGTGTCGAAGCGTCACCGGATGCCGCCGTCGCGATCAGGAACAGGGCCGAAATGCTTGCGATCAGTATTCGTCTGTATGGCACGGTCATGGTCCGACTATCCGAGCGGAGCCCGGCCATGGACAAGAAGGCACCTGCAGGTAACCCCTCGCGCCCCAACCCGCTGCCCGGTTGCCCGATGGCCGCGGCGTTCGCCGCGATCGGCGGGAAATGGAAGCTGACCCTGATCTACTGGCTCGCCCACGGGGAGTCCCACTTCGCCGGCCTTCGCCGCCGGGGTACGCCGATCACGCCCAAGGTGCTGGCCGAACAGCTGCGTGAGCTGGAGGCCGACGGACTCGTCGAACGCGTGGAGACTGGACCGGTCCCGGCACGTGTCATCTACCGGCTCACGCCCTACGGGACCACCGTGCTGCCCGTCGTCGAAGGAGTCAGGATCTGGGGCGAGGCCCATCTTCAGCTCACGCACAGCGGGGCAGGACCGGACGCGGCGATGAGCTGCGCCACCGCGATCGCACCCGCCGTCCTGTCGTCCTGATCCGGGCCGCGATGAACACCTGTTCTGGGCGCTGAAGGCGGCAGATACGGTCTTCGGCATGACTTTGCGAGCCGCGACGACACGACGGAAACCGGTCGCCGACCTGATCGCCGAAAGTGATCAGGGCACGTTGAAGCGCTCCCTCGGCCTCGGCCAGCTGACCACGCTCAGCATCGGCGCGACCCTGGGCAGCGGGATCTTCGTCGTACTCGGCGAAGCGGTGCCCGTGGCGGGTCCCGCGGTCGTATTGTCGTTCGTGCTCGCCGGTATCACCGCGTTGTTCTCGGCACTCTCCTACGCCGAACTCGCCGGCATGATCCCGCTGTCTGGTTCGTCCTATTCCTATACCTACGCCACACTCGGCGAACTGGTCGCCTGGGTGTGCGGCTGGTGCCTGGTCCTCGAATACGGCGTCTCGGTGGCGTCGGTGGCCGTCGGGTGGGGGCAGTACCTCAACGAACTGCTGCGGCTCGTTTTCGGGTTCGCCATCCCGGACGCGCTGAGCCAGCCGCCGGGTTCGGGCGGGATCGTCAACGTCCCGGCCATCGCCGTCGTGCTGCTCGCCATGTTCCTCCTGTTGTCCGGCGCGAAGGAGAGCGCGCGAGCGAACACGATCATGGTCGTGATCAAGATCGGCACCCTGGTGCTGTTCTGCGCGATCGCGTTCACCGCCGTGCGGGCGGCGAACTTCACGCCGTTCCTGCCGCTCGGCCTGGCCGGTTTGAGTGCGGGTGGCGCCAAACTCTTCTTCTCCTACATCGGCTTCGACGCGGCGTCGACGGCGGGCGAGGAGGCGAAGAACCCGCAGCGGGACCTGCCGCGCGCGATCCTGCTCTCGCTCGCCATCGTCACCGTCCTGTACTGCCTCGTCGCCGTGGCCGCGGTCGGCGCACTGCCGTGGCAGCAGTTCGATGGCCAGGAAGCCGCGCTCTCGCATGTACTCGGTGCCGTGTCCGGCAACCCGCTGTGGGCCGCGCTCCTCGCCGTCGGCGCGATCGTGGCGATCTCCAGCGTCGTGCTTACCGTCCTTTACGGACAGACACGGATCCTGTTCTCGATGTCCCGCGACGGACTGGTACCGGCCTCGCTGTCCAAAGTGGATCCCAAAACCGGCACCCCGCGGATCAACACCATGGTGGTCTCCGGCTTCGTCGCGGCGCTGGCCGCGTTCATCCCGCTCGGGAAGCTGGCCGACGCCACCAGCATCGGCACCCTCTTCGCCTTCGGCCTGGTGAACATCGCCGTCCTGCTGCTGCGGCGACGGCAACCGGAGGCACCGCGCTCGTTCCGCGTGCCGTTCTCCCCTGTCACGCCCATCCTCGGGGTTCTGTGCTGCGGCTACATGATGCTCAGCCTCGACGTCGCCACCTGGGCCGTGTTCGGTGGCTGGATGGCACTCGGTGTGGCGATCTACTTCAGCTACGGTATCCGCCGGTCCCGGCTGGCGTGAGCGACTTTCGCGACACCAGAAGATGGCGCACTTCTTGCCCGATCGTTTGCCCTTGTCTGGCCGAACGGGCAACAACCTTTTCAGCCTCTGACCGCGACCAGCGGTTTCGGCGGAAAAGAGCGGAACGCGCCATGTTGGTGTGTTTCCGGCCATTACCGGCCCGCCTTCCGGTCGACGTAGCCTGACAACGCCCTCCTTCCCCGGACGCGGCATCACCCGCGTCACGACGGCCGCCACCGGCATCACGGAGACATCGTTGACAGCGAAATCGACATACCAGGCCCACGCCACCGATCCCCTCACCCTGAACGGAATCGCGACCGGTCTCCGGCCCCACGCCGCGGCCTGCGCGATGCGCGCCCGCCTCGTCTAGATCGCGTCCTGGAACCGGTGCTGGAGAACGACATGGAGACAGTCCGGGTGAGCGTCCGCGCTCTCGACCCCGTGACCAAGGCCGGAATGGTGACCTGTCTGGAAGAACAGGCGATGAAGGTCGTCGACGGACGTCCCCCCGACAATCCCGATGTGGTCGTCGTGGTCTTCGAACGGCTTTCCGCCGACGCGGTTTCCATGCTACGCGAAGCCGCCGCCGACCTGGGCAAACCAATCGTGGTGGTGACCGACCGGCTCCAGGTGAGCGAACTGGCGGTCGCGGTGGAGTGCCGGGTGGTCGCCATCCTGCCGCGTGCGGCGGTGACCGACATCCGGCTTTCCGAAACCGTCCGGATCGCCGCGGCCGGCGGGGCGAACCTGCCCTCGAACCTGCTCGGCAAGCTGATCGAACATACCGAGCGGCTCTGCCGGGAGGAGCTCGGACCGGGCGGGCTGCCCAGGGCCGGCCTTTCCCCCAGGGAGGTCGAGGTCCTGCGCATGATGGCCGAGGGGCTCGACACCCGCGAGATCGCGACCGAACTGTCCTATTCGGAACGGACGGTGAAGAACATCGTCTACGCCATCACCGATCGCCTGGGGCTGCGGAACCGCTCGCACGCGGTGGCCTACGCGATGCGGGCTGGAGTCATCTGACCGCGAGTCGTGAGTGTTTTGCGTCGTTCTAACGAAGGGTGTTTTAGGTACCTACGGCGGTGAGCCGGGTAGCGGCCGGTCCTTAGGACTCCTCAGACTCCTTGAAGGACTCCTTGAGCACCACCAGTCACCACGGCGGCGCGTGAAGGACCCCTTCCCTCGGCTCAGCCGAAAAAACTCGACCTTCACACCTTCCCCAGTACATGAAGGCCCCCTTCCTGTACCTAGGCGCAAGGAAGGGGGCCTTCATGTACTTCACGCGAGCAACACCACAGATGCCGCGTAAGTGCTCAAGAGCGGGTTCGCCTAACGACCCAAAACACTCACGACTTCACCAGATGCGCACTTCGTACACCCGGACGGTCCCGGAGAAGCCGACACCCTGACAGTATCCGAGGGTCGTCGTGTGGTAGCGGCCGTTTTGTTCCCAGTTGATCGTCGCCTTGTTGTTGCCCGAGAAGACGTTGTAGACGCTGCCGATGTTCGTGCCCGTGACGCCGGAGTTGGCGAAGCACTTGCTGGTGCCCATCCCATTGCCGAACGAGATGTCCAGCTTCACGAAGTCGTCCCGGTTGCCGCAAGCGACCTCACCGATGGCGAAGGCGGGGCTCGCCGGAACGGCGACGAGCAAACCGAGTGCGGACGCGCCGACGACCGCAAGCCTCCTGCTGGCCCAAGCGTTGTTCCACGCCGACCACGTCGATCGCGATCTTCCCGCCGATTCCACCGCACCACACCTGCGGGTTTAGTGAGGGTAAGGCAAAGGTGGCGTGGCGGATTCGGCGGCGGGAGCGGACTCGCCAGTGTCCCGGTGCTCCTGGACCATCCACAAAGGACGCTTGTTGGCTGCGGCCAGAGCGAAGGCGTGACTCGCGTGCTTGAGCACGTAACTCGCGTGCTTAAAGACGTAACTCGCGTGCTTGAAGGCGTAAGTCGCGTGCTTGAGCACGTAAGTGCGGTGTCGGGGCCCTCTGAAGAGTCCGCTCGCGGTGGTGGCGACTTCGCGGAACTGCCCCGGTGGGTCGGGGGCGCGGGGCTGCTGCGCCGACGATACGGAAGCGATCCTGCTCGCCGTACACCTGGTGGGTTATCCGGGCGGGTTGAACTACCGGATCCGGGCACTCGCGGCGAGGCTCAGCTCTTGACGGCACGCAGGATGTTCGTAGGATTTCCGGGCTTCCCTCCGCTGATCTCCACCAGTCGCAGCCCGGCCGCGGCGAACAAGGCGCCGAACTCGTTCTCGGTGCGGATGGCACCGCCGCAGGCGAGCGTGCACAAGTCGCTCATCAGGGCCACTGGATCGGGCGTGGTGTCTCCCTCCGGAAGGACCATGTCGATCACGAACAACGTGCTGTCAGCGCACATCGCCTGACGACAGGCGCGCAAAATACGCAGGACGTCGTCGTCGCCCCAGTCGCAGAGCACGCTCTTGACCACGTAAGCACCGCGCCCGGAAGGCAGCGGATCGGCGAGGAAGTCTCCGGCGATCAGCGTGCAACGATCGGCTACCCCGGCCTCCTTCAATGTGGCCTGAGTGTTCTCCAGGCCCGCCGTCTGATCGAAGATGGTGCCGCTGAGCCCGGGGTTGCCGGACAGCAGTCCGGCCATCAGAACACCGTTGCCGCCGCCTACGTCCACGATGTCCTGGACACCCGCCAGATCCAACGCCCCGACAAGCCCCGACACATCCTGCCGCGCCACCTCCGTACAACTCTGGTAGAACTGCGCCTGACTGGCCGGATCGTCCGTCATCCACCCATAACCCGACTGGCCGAAGACGTGCTGCACAGCCGGTTGACCGGTGCGCACGGTGTGCTCGATGCTCCCGCAGGCACTCCACGTCGGCTCACCGGTCAACTGCATGGCCAGATACTTCACCGAGCCCGGTGCGTCCGCGCGTAGCACCTGTCCGGCCGGGGTGAGCGCGTAAGCGCCCTCCTCGTTCCTGACCAGTAGTCCCACGAAGACGGCGCCACGGAGCAAGCGCCGCAGCGACGGCTCGTGGCAGTCGGTCAGCTTCACCAGTTCTTCCAGTGAGACCGGTCCCACGGCGAGCCGGTCGGCCAGGTCGAGGGTCGCCATGGTGCGCACGATCTGTGCCGGGACGAAACCGAACACCATGTCCAACACCTTGGCCGTATCCTGGTGCGTCATCTTCCGTACCTCTCGAACAGGCCAGGGCATGGGTCACCACGCCACCGGCAGCTCACACAGACCGCCGACAATCGGGTTGTCATGCGGCCGCAACTGGTTCACGGGTATCGCGAGGCGCAACGTCGGGAACCTCTCGAAGAGCTTGCCGAACACCGCCCGCAGCTCGCCGCGGGCCAGGCTCCGGCCGACGCACAGATGCCTGCCGTACCCGAAAGCCAGGTGCGGGTTGGGTTTCCGGGTGATGTCGAACCGGTCCGGCCGGGAGAACACGCGGGGGTCGTGGTTGGCCCCGACGAAGTTGATCACTACGGCGTCCCCGGTCCGGATGGTCACGTCACCGATCTCGATATCCGCGCCGGCGTAGTGCGCGAGCGTGTCCCCACCGGTCATCCGGCGGCGGAGTATCTCTTCGACGGCGGACTCGAGCAGCGAGGGATCCCGTCGCAGGGCCTCGCGTTGATCCGGGTTGGTCAGAAGGTGCAGGGCGCCCCACTGGATGACGTCGACCGTGGTCCCGTTCCCGGCGAACAACAGGCCGCTCGCCATCGTGCTCGCCTCGAACATCGTCAGCGCACCGGACGTACACGCCGCGGCGAGATCCGACAGCACGTCCTGCGCCGGTTCGGTTCGCTTGCGTTCCAGCAACTCCCCCATTCCAGCGAAGAGGTTTTCCATCGCCGCGCGGGAACCCCGCGCGTCAGCCGCGTCGGCACCCCGCACCGACCATTTCCTGAATCGCTCGCGCTCGGCTCGCGGCACGCCGAGCAATTCGAAGATGACCAGTGTCGGCAGCGGACCCGCCAGTGCTTCGATCAGATCCACCGGCGGTCCGTGCTCGGCCATCGCCGTCAACAGCTCGTCCGTCAGTCCTTCGATCCATGGCTTCAGCGCGGCCATGCGCTTGGCCGAGAAGGACTTCGACAACAGCACTCGCATCGCGGCCTCGTTGTGCAATTCGGACTGATAGTCCTCGTACTCCCAGTCCGAACCATCGACAAGGGCGGAGTTGGTGACCTTCGCGGCCTTCTCTGGATCAGGGTGGGACCGAGTCAGCCGCGAGTCGGTGAAGAGCCGCTTCGCCTCGTCGAAGCGGGTGACCATCCACGCCTCGTCACCGACCATGGTTCTGAACCGGGACACCGGGCACCTGTTCTGCATCTCCCGCACCGCAGGGGAGAGGTCGAGGACGTCCGGCTGGGAGAAGGGCCCTGTCGGCAGGTCAGGCGCCTGGCTCGTGACTTCTCCCGGCGAGGAGTGCGTGGCCACGAGTTCACCGGTCTCGGTCGATGGCCGCCTGTGCGAAGCCGCACAACCGGCCGCGGCTGGCGGTGACCGGCAGCCCGTTCAACGTGGTGATGGCGTTCTCCGAATACTCCCTGGCCAGGCCACTGGCGGCGGCCAGTGCGCCGGTACGGTCCAAAAGGGTCACGAGCATGTCCCGTCTGATGGCCGGATCCCCGTCGCCGACGAGCATTTCCGTGATGACCGCGCGGTCGCCAGGCGTGGAAGCCTGATAGGCCAGGATCACCGGCAACGTCAACCGGCCGTTGCGGATGTCGCTGGTATCGGGTTTGCCCATCACGCCGGTTTCCCGCGTGTAGGACATCAGATCGTCGTGGATCTGGAAGGCGCACCCCAGGTTCTCGGCATAGGCGCCCAACGTCCGCACCATCGTCTCGTCCCCACCGGCCAGCAGCGCACCGCACTCGCACGCGCTCTTGAACAGCGTGGCCGTCTTCAGTTTCACCACGGTCAGGTAGGTGTCGAGATCGAAGTCCATCCGTTCACACAGTTCCGCCTCGAGGCTCTGGCCGCGGCACAGGTCGATACCGCACCGGGCGACCACGTCGAGTGCCGCCACGATCCGGTCGGCACGAGCGCCCGTGCCGCGGCATTCGGCCAGCCCGGCGAACAGGTCGAAGATCAGCGCGTCCCCGGCGACGATCGCGTTGTCCGCACCGAACTTGTACTGCACTGAAGGACGGCCGCGGCGCAGGTCGTCGTTGTCGATGATGTCGTCGTGCACCAGGCTCGCCACATGCCCGCATTCCGCGCCGATCGCCGCGGGCAGGACGACTTCGGCGTCACCGCCGACGGCCAGCGCCGATTCCAGCAGCAGGATCGGCCGGAAAAGCTTGCCGGACGGCACGAGCGCGTGTACGCACATCTCGCCAAGCAGACTTGTCTCGGCCTGCCAGCGCTTCGCCAGCCGGTCACTGATCCTTTCGACCAGCACGGCGGGCGTGCCCGCGTCCGGTGACCAGTGAGGCGATTCCGCGCCGCTCGCCGTCGCGTCCACCGTCACATAACCAGTCATGGTTTCCCTCCCTGCTGGGCACGACCGGCCGGCTGTCCGCGTCGCGGCCGTACCAGCTGTGTTTCGAGCCTGCCCATGTAGTAAATGATTTCCTCGTGATTGGTGGATGGGAGGAAACGGTCGGCGCCGACCTTGTAATAGACGGAGCTGACCGTCTCGGTGAGCAGCTGTCCGTAGGGCTCCTCACGGAGCAACGCCAGCGTGAACGCCGGCACGTCGAAGCCGTTCCAGATGTCACGCCACACGTAATAGCCGTCGCCGTCGATCTGGACTTCGGGCAGCGTCTCGTTGGCATAACGGGTTGAGGGGCCGTGGCCCGGAATGGTGTAAGCGGGCAGGGTGAGCAGGTCGAACTCGAAGACGGTGTCCACAATAGACCGTGCGTTCCCTGGCACGAGCGGCATCACCGACTCGTGCCACCAGCGACGCAGCATGTCCTTGGCCTCGTCGCTGCCGTAAAGCCGGGTCATCACGGGAGCCAGCACATCCGCGTCGGTGAACGAGTTGACCATTCCGGCGCGGAACGGTTCCGTGCTCGGCTGCGGATCGTTCTCGAAGAAGTCCATCAGTGACCGGATCAGGTCGGACTGGGTGATCCCGCCAAGGGTGCGCATCGGGCCCCAGAGATAGCGGAAAACCGGGTTCTCGGCGATCAGCCGCGACACGAAGATGAACCGGTGCATGTACTGGTTGTCCCGCGGCGACATCGTGTCGTGCGAAAGCAGGTACTCGAAGTCGTCGGTGTTGCCGCGTACGGTCACCAGCCCGAACCGCTCGCGATCGGTATGGTAGGTGGTGTTCGGCAAGATCAGCATCGGATACACCGCGACCCGCGATACGTGGGTGGCCAGCCGGTCGTAACCCTTCATGAAGGTCTCGACCGTCTCGCCGGGAGCACCCCAGATCAGCTCGGCGTAACAGTCGAGTCCTTCTTTGCCGAGCCATTCCGCCAGGCTCTCCCAGTCGTTGACCTTCATATTGCGCCGAGCCATCAGGTCCAGCGTGTCGTCGTCGAGGGTCTGCAGCGCGAGGGTGAACGAGCTGTGCAAGCCCGCGTCCTTCATCACCTTGACGATCTTGTAGAACGTCGCGGACTTGTTCTTCGCCCAGGAAGCCTCGATGCTCCGGGGATAGCCATACTTCTCCCGCGTCGCGATGACGTCCTCGACGAACTCGAGGTCGAGCGGCATCATCCCGAAGTTCGCGTCGCACAA
Organism: Amycolatopsis sp. NPDC051071; assembly: GCF_040682875.1. Classification (NCBI taxonomy): domain Bacteria; kingdom Bacillati; phylum Actinomycetota; class Actinomycetes; order Pseudonocardiales; family Pseudonocardiaceae; genus Amycolatopsis; species Amycolatopsis sp. NPDC051071. The sequence goes on from NZ_JBFBBY010000040.1 coordinate 15,662, forward strand.
CACCAGCGTGTGCACCTTGTGCTGAGCGAAGAGTTCGATCTCCCGGCGCAACCGCTCACGGGAGAACGCGCGTACCTGCTGGCCCACATAACCGCCCCAGTAACAGAAGGAGCATTTGTACGGACAGCCGCGGTTGGTCTCCAGCAGCGCGACGTCGTAGGGGAACCTGCCCTCCTTGTCTGTCAAGGGGATCGCGCCGGTGAGGAACGGCGACGGGATCTCGTCGAGGTTCTCGATCCTCGGCCGGTCCTTTGTGGTCACCACCTCGCCCGCCTCGTCCTGGAACGAGATGCCGTCGATGCCGTGCAGTGACCGCACCGATTCCTGATCAAGGCGGGCCAGCAGCAAATCCCGGAAAGTGAACTCGCCCTCGCCGTTGACCACGACATCCACCGAGGGATGCATCCGGAACACGCGCCCGGCCTGCTGGGAGACGTGGTTGCCACCGAATACCGCCCAGCCGTCCGGGTTGATCTGCTTGAACGTCTCCGTCAGCGCGGCGAACTCCTGATAGTTCCAGCCGAGCACGGAGAACGCCAGCACGTCCGGCGCGCCGGTGGCGAACAACTCGTTGGCCATACCGAACAACGTGGCGCCGCCGTCGAAGTTGCGGATCTCGATCTCCATGGCGGCCGCGATGCGCTCGTCCCGCAGCGCGGTCGCCTTCAAATAGCCGGAGGCCAGCGGCATCGATTCGAGCGACATCGCCCAGACGCCCTGCTGCACCAGCCAGACCCGAAGCGGCCGATCCCTCATTGGTGATTCCCCTTGTGCTGGTCCATGTTCGGCGGTTACCGGGGGCTCAGCTCCAGCAAGTGCAAGTGCCATGCCGCGTACTGTTCGCCGTCTCCGCCGACCAGGTCCGCGGGGAACGCGTCGGTCAGCGCATCGGGGATCTCCGACATCTCGATCTTCTTGAGGACGTCGAGTTCGTAGCCGGTCTCCTCGGCGAGGTCGCTGATCAGCGTCGGGTTGCCCAGTGCCTCACCGAACCACAGGTAGGCCCGGCCCCGCGCGGTCAGCAGCCCGCGACCTTCGGCGAGGAAGCGGCGTATCTTGGCGTACTCCGGGTCGAACATCGTCTCGTGCCAGATCGAGGTGTCCACCCGGTCATCCGGCGCGTTCAAGAACGGGGGATTCCAGTAGATCCCATCGAATTGCTCGCCCGGCCCGATCGCCGAATACAAGTTGCTTTCCCTGGCGATGACGCGGTCGGCGACACCATGCCGTTCGGCGTTCATCTCGGTATTCCGCACAGCCGCCGGGTTGATGTCCAGACCGATCACCCGCTCGACACCCGCTCGCGCCGCGAGCACCGACATGACCCCGGTTCCGCAGCCCATCTCCAGAAAGGAGGACATGCTCGCGAACGGAATCATATCGGCGAACAGCTCACCACCCGGGGAATAGGACGGCGGCCACACGTCATCGAGCAGATCCCATTCCAGGCCGACCAATTCGAATACATCCGGCCTGCTCGAGTCCGAATGATACTTGTCGATGATGTTCTGGCCGATGAGCAGCTCGAACTCTCGCGTTTCCATACTGTCCCGTCTTCGCATCGGACTTTTCCGACCGGCACGGCGATTCAAACAGCCCCGCGGAAAAGGCGCAATATTCCGGGCGCGAACGCTGACCGGTCAGCCGGCAGGCGGCACCCACCGGACCATGGCGTCCATCGAGCGCCGGGAAACCGCCTCCGGCAAGAACCCACCGAGCCATACGCCGCTGTTACGGGCCGCGATCGCCACCGGTGAGGACAGCTCGGCGAACCGCCCCATCCAGCGCGACATCCGGCTCAGCCGGGACGTGCGCGGCCGCCTGCTCGCGTCGTAGGCGGTGAGACCGGCACGCAGTCCGTCCCACGACCGGGCCGGACCAAGGACGTATGCGAGTTCGACAGCGTCCTCCAACGCGAGATTCGCCGAACCCACGTTGGGTGTCATCGGGTGCGCCGCGTCGCCTGCCAAGACCACGCGGCCGGTGAAGAAGCAGTCCACCGGACACACCAGTTCCTCGATCCGGTCGAAGAACAGCACCTCGCGCGCCGAGCGTTCCAGCAGGTGCGGGATCGGGTCGTGCCAGCCCCCGAAGAGCGGTGCCGGGCCGCCCTCGGCGCCCACCACCCGGCGGCGGCCGGTCATCCTTGCCAGCGCGGAGAAGTGCACACGGCCGCCGGGCAGCGGCAGGATCGAGAACCGCAGGCCCTGGCCCCAGGTCTCCGCCGCCGCCACGGTCAGCCCGTCAGCAGGCACCACGCAACGCCAGCTCACCGATCCGGTGTGGTGCAGCCCGGGGTGCCAGGGGTGCAGGGCGCGCCGGGCCGCCGAACGGATGCCATCGGCGGCGACCACCACGTCCGACTCCAGTTCGGTGCCGTCCACCCGGATCGTGGCCGGGGTACGCGCGTCACCCGCACCGGCAGGCTCGACGCACGCCCCGAACTGGACGGCGCCGGGTGGCAGGGCGTCCGCGAGTGCCTTGACCAGATCCAGCCGGGGCAACGCGCGAATCGGCTCGCCGTACCGCTCTTCCACGAAACGCAGACCGCTGCGCGCGATCCACCGGCCACCGGGGACCCGCACCCCGCCCTCGGACTGGACCACGGCACGGGCCCGCACCGCGTCGCCGACGCCGATCGCGTCGAGCGCGAGCATCCCGTTGGGGGTGATGCCGATGCCGCCACCGGTGGCACGCAGCTCCGGGCCGCGCTCGAAGACACGCACGGCCCAGCCCCTGTCCGCCAGTGCCACCGCGGTGGCCAGCCCCGCTATTCCGGCGCCAATCACATTCACGGAACGAACCATCGGAATTCTCCCTTCGCCTTATGTCCAGTACTGCCGGAACACCAGCGATTCTTGCTACCTTCCTGATCATGCACGGTGCCCAGTCGATTCGGGTTCAACTACTCGCCCACGTCGAAGCATGCCGCCCCGACACCATCTTCTACGCCGGCACGATCGGCTTGAGCGGAGCGATTCTCACCAGGCCGGACGCGGACGCCGGTCTGGTGTTTCTGGCCTGGCTCGTCCCGACGCTCGCATGGATCGCTTCACTGTATGGCGGCGACTATTTCGACCGTGACCTCGACGGCCTCACTAAACCGCACCGGCCGATACCGTCCGGCCGGATCCGGCCGGTCACCGCGCGCAATGCGATGGTTTTCCTCATCGGCTCGGGAATGGTACTCGCGGTACTGGTCAATCCGCTGACCGCACTGCTCGCGATACCGGCGACGGTATTCGGCATCGCATACGCGCGGTGGCTGAAAGGAAAAGGGCTGTGGGGAAACGTCAGCCGCGGCCTGCCCAGCGCGTTGACGGTGCTCTACGGCTCGATGACGGTGCAGCCGCTGCCCGCACCGCAACTCGTCGCCTTGTCGCTGATGTTCTGGGTCCACGACTCCGGGTCGAACCTGCTCGGCGCGCTATGCGACCGGGACGGCGACCGCCGGGGCGGCTACCTCACCTACCCGGTCCGGTACGGCGACGAGGCGACCGTCCGTGGCCTCGTCCGGTTTTACGTGGGCTGGGTGGTACTGGCACTGCTCTGCCCGGTGGTACTCGGTGACCGGGTCGATCCAGTGACCTACTACGTGCCACTGACCGTCGCGATCGTCTTGGGCTGGGTCTCGTTGTACAGCGTGATCCGCGCACCGCGGCCGATCGACCGGGCGGTGAGCCTGCGGGCCCACGAGATCGTGGTGGTCGAGCGGATCATCCTCGGCACGTTCCTGATCGCGGCCGCCGGCCGGATCGAGATGGCCCTGCTGGTCGGCGTGCCGTCGCTGCTGCTGACGATGCTGGCGCGGCGGCTGATGCGCGGTCGGTACGAACCCCGCGAGTCGTGAGTGTTCTGGGGTGGCTCGCGTCAGGCAAGTACGTGAAGGCCCCCTTCATTGCGCTAGACGCAATGAAGGGGGCCTTCACGTACTTGCAGATACGGTCACACCAGATGCAAACGGACATTCCACCTCGATTGGCGTCCTATGTGGACCGTTGGCGAGCCGGGCCACGGTTCGCTGGTGATTGCCGAGACCATCAGGCAGACGTCGATCGAGGTGTTCTTCGCGATGCGGGCGGTCGGGCTCCGCTGACGTGTCATGAAAGGGTCTTTCAGGACAAGAAATGTCTTGAAAGACCCTTTCATGACATCCGGTGCGGGGTCAGCGCTCGGACAAGAGAGTCCCGCCGGAAGCCCAGTGTCCGGCGGGAATCTCGTTGATGGTCACACAGACACGGCCTTCATACGCCGCGGTCCCGGGCGCACCCCCCCGTGGTGCCCAAACACTCACGACCCGTTCAGATCTTCAGCGCGTTCTTCGGGTCCCCGCCCTTGTAGAGGCCAAGGACCAGCTCGTGCGAATAGCCCAGCAGCTCCCGCAGTTCGGGCTGCAACTCCACGACTTTCTCCGGCGGGACGCTCAGCAGGCTGTTCTCCACTTGGCGCAACCAGCCCACCTGGAACCCGAACGAGAGGATATGCCGCTCGTCCGATTCGGTGGTGTTCGCGCCACCGGCGTGGAACAGGTCTTGGCGGAACAGCAGCGCGTCGCCCTTCCTCATCTCGATCTGCACCGCTTCACTCCAGTCCGGCGGGGGTTCGAGCGGCGAGCCGCCGTGCGCGCCGGGGACGACCCAGGTCGCGCCGTTCTCGGCGGTGAAGTCGCTCATCGCGCACATCACCGAGAGCGCGATCGGGTTCTCCCCGTACGGGGCGTGCCGCCACGAGAACGTGTCACGGTGCATCTGCTGGCGGGGCGCGCCCGGTTTGCGGCCCATGTATTCGGCGATGATCAGCAGGATCGTGTCCGACAGCGGGGCGAGCAGCCGACGGGCGGCGGCGACGATGTCCCGGTGCAGCACCATGTCCGGCACGCAGGGGATGGTGCCGATCAGCTGGTGCATTGTCACCGTGGTGTCGCCCTGGAACTGGGCGAGCAACGAGTTCGCCGCGTACTCGGCCTCCTCCGGGTGTTCGGCGAGATAGCTCTGGACTTGCGCGACGTAGGTGTCGCAGTCCTCGCTCGAGTAGGCCGCCGACAGAACGACCGCGCCCTCGTCGCGGAACGCCTCGTCCGCCGCCGCCGTGTCATAGGGCCGCGTCAACCGGGGAATTGCCTTACCCATGTCCACCATCACCTTTCGATTCGATCTGTACCGCCCCCGGCCGTCACCAGGTGACCGGGAGCCGCTCGATGCTCACGTCCAGGCCCTCCACCCGCCACAGCACCTCGTGCGGCGGACCGGCGGACCGGATGTCCGGGATCCGGGTCACCAAGGTGCCCAGCGCGACGGCCAGCTCCATCCGGCCGAGCGCGGCGCCGAGACAATGATGGCTACCGTGGCCGAACGCCAGATGCGGGCTGCGACCGGCGGCCGGGCTGATCGCGTCGGCACTGGCGAACTCGCCGGGGTCGCGGTTGGCGCCGACCCGGGAAGCGATGACGGTCTCACCAACGGTGATCCGCACGCCGCAAATGTCCACATCGGACTGGGCGATCCGATGGATACCCACCTCCTCGTCCTGCAGACGCAGCAATTCCTCGACCACCCCGCCGATCTCCAGCTCACCGGTCCGCAGCCGGTGCAGCACCGCCGGGTTCTCGAACAACCGAAGCAGGCCGTGTGAGATGGCGGACGCGGTGGTGACGTATCCGGCCATCAGCAAACCCATCGCCATCGAGGAGATCTCCAGCCGGTTCAGCCCGTCCGGCTCGCTGGACCGGCGCATCAGGTCGCTGAGCAGATCGTCACCGTCCGGTTTGGACCCGACCAGATCGACGACGAACCTTTGCAGATCCCCGAACGCGGCCCCGGTGTCCGGCGCGGAACCGCTGACCGAACGCAGCACGATATCCGCCCAGCGGCGGAACCGGCCGCGGTCGGCGGAGCGGACGCCCAGCAGCTCGGAGATGATCGCGATCGGCAGCGGGTAGGCGAATTCCTCCTGCAGGTCCACCACTCCACCCTTGGCCAGCATCGTGGTGACGAGGCCGTCGGCGACCTCCAGCGCGCGTTCACGCAGCTCGGCGATCCGGCGGGCGGTGAACGCCCGGGTCACGTTGCGGCGCAACCGGGTGTGCTCGGGCGGGTCTTTGAGGAACAGGAAACCGGCGGCGAGGTTGTCCTCATCCGCGGTGGGGATCACCCCGGGATATCGCGTGCCGAAGGCGGGACTGCTCAGTACTTCGCGCACGTCCCGGTATCGCGTGACAAGCCACGCCTCTCCCCCGCCTGCCATCCGGACCTTCTGGATCGGCGCGGCCTCACGCAGCCGTGCCAGTGCCGGGGCGGGGTCGATGATCGAGTCTCGGGCGAACGGATAGTCCACCGTCTCTCTCGTTTCGGTCATGCCGGGAACGCCACTTCGACGGCGTCGGCGAACTCGTCGCCACCGCACCCACCACGCAGCCGCTGAGCGAACCGGGTCAGCCGTTCGGCCATCTCCGCGTCCTCGGCGACCTGCTTCACCACGTCCGCCAGTTCCTCCGCGGTGAACGGCTCGTCCAACCGCACGCCGAGCCCGAGCGCCTCGATACTGTCCGCGACACCGCGCTGCTCGCCGATCTGCGGTGCGATCAGCACCGGAACCCCCTGCGCCAGCGCCTCCATCGTGCTGGTCAGCCCGCCGTGGGTGATCGCGACCGACGCGTGCCGCAACGAGTCGATCATCGGCAGTTTTGCCCGCAGCAGCACTCGTTCGGAGACCGGGCCGACGTCCGCCGGGGAAACCTTGTCCCCCAGCGCGGCGGCGACGTACCAGCCGAGCCCGTCGACGCCCTCCACGCAGGTGCGGAAGAACCCGATCTTCTCATTGAACACAGTGCCGAGCGAAACCACCGCCAGCGGCGCGGAATTACTCAGCCAAGCCAGTTCCGGCGACTGTTCGGCCGGTCGGATACACGGTGTGATGAACGTGAACCGCGAGTCGAAGGTCTCGCCGCGCGGCTGGACCTCACGCGGGAACAGCACTATGTTGCGCTCGGCCTCGTTGTCGAAGAACTGCTCCGGTGAAACCTCGGCTGCCAGGCCGATCTCGTCCAAGAAGGCCCCCACGTCACCGAAGAACGCCGTCATCGACTCGTCGGTGTCGGTCCGCGATTCGTAATCCTGGTGCAGTGAGAACTCCGCGTTCGACGCGAAGACGGGCCACGTGCGGACCACCGGGATGTCGTAGGCCCGGCCCAGCAGCCATCCTGACATCGCCAGCACGTCCGACACGATCACGTCCGGCCGGCACTCGCGGACGACGCTTTCGAGCGCCGAGTAGGACGCCCGTGTCTCCTGGAGCATCAACGGAAGCACAGTGTCCATATCGGACAGTTCCACCCGCGCGGAGTCCATGGGAGAGTCATAGGTCACCGCACCGGCGACCTTGCCGATTTCGGGCGCGAAGCTCGCGGACGCCAGGCAACTCACCCGGTGACCGCGCCGGGCCAGCTCGGCGAGACCCGCCAGCACCGGGTACACGTGCCCCCAGGCCGGGGTGGACGCGAACAGGACGTGCTTGTTCATCAGCGGGCCCCGTTCGCGACGGTCGCGTGGACGAGCATCCGTTCCGGGAACCGGTCACCGAGCATGTTCACCTTCCATGGCACTGCTTTCCACTTCTCCAGCAGCCGGAAATCGAGTCCGCACCCGGCCAGCGCGTCGGTGACGACCTGCAGTTCCAGCCGGGCGAGGTTGGCGCCGAGGCAGCGGTGAACGCCGAAGCCGAACGCGACATGTCTGACCAGACCGGGCCGCCGGGGGTCGAACGTATCCGGGTCGGCGAACAGTGCGTCGTCCCGGTTCGCCGCCACCAGCGGAGCCACCACCATGTCTCCTTTGTGGATGGTGACGTCGCCGAGCTGAATGTCTTCGGCGGCGAACCGCGGCATCGACTCGCCGTTGTCGCCGGACTGGACGCGCAGCACCTCCTCGACAAACTTCTTACGCAGCTCCGGCCCGTCCGGCGCGGTGCGCAGCCGGTCCAGCCACCCGAACTCCAGCAGGTAACGCACGGCCACGGCGATCGCGTTGGCCGTGCTGACGTAGCCGGCGACCGGCAGGCCGAGCACCATGGTTGCCAGCTCGACGTCGTCCACCGCGCCCTCGTCCTGCTGGGCCCGGATGAGGTGCGCGAGCAGGTCGTCGCCGTCGGAGCCGGTGGTGCGCCGCCGTCGCGCGATCAGGTCACGCACATAGTCGTTGAGCTGCTTCCATCCCTCGAGTGCCACCACTCCCTGTGCCTCGGACAGCGGCACGAGCAACTGGTCGGACAACCGCTGGAACATCGCCCGGTCCGGCTCCGGCACACCGACCACCTCGGAGATGACGTTCATGGTCAGCGGTTTGGCGAAGTCCTCCATCACGTCGACCGGCCCGGCCGTGGCACCCATCAACCTGAGCAGCTGGTCGGCCTTGGCCCGGATGGCATCCCGGTAGCGCCCGACATGGCCGATCGCGAACGGGCCGGCGACCAGGCCACGCAGCCGGGTATGTGCGGGTGGATCCTGGAAGATCGACTCGTTGGCCTCCGCCGTCCCTCCGCCGTGCTCCTGGTCGATCGGCGAGACGCTGAAGGTCTGGCCTGCCAGTACTTTGCGGATGTCCTGGTAGCGGCTGACCAGCCAGACCCGCGAGCCGTCCGGCCCGGTGGCCCGCGACACCGGGCAGGTGGCGCGCAGGCCGCGCCAGTCCCGCTCGTCCAGATCGGCGGGCCGGAACCGTTCCACCGGCGGTGGTTCCCGGGACGTCACGGTCGCGGCGAGTGCCGGTCCGGGTGGAGATCCAGGTGCTGTCATCGCTTTCTCCGCTCCTGCGCCGTGCTCAGGCACTGCCGGTCAGTGTCAGCCGGGACGGGCCGCGTACGAGCATCCCGGTCTTCCAGTCGATGGCGTCTTCTCCGTGCGCCAGCCGTAGTCCCGGTGCCACCGAGGTCAGCACCTCCAGTGCCACCCGCAGTTCCAGCCGTGCCAGCGGCGCGCCGAGGCAGAAATGGGCACCGGCGCCGAAACCGAGGTGCGGGTTGGGATCGCGGCCGAAGTCCAGCCGGTCCGGGTCGGCGAAGACGTCCGGGTCCCGGTTGGCGATCGCGCACGCGGGCACGACGGGCGCCCCGGCCTCGATCAGGACACCGCTGAGCACCACGTCCTCGACCGCGTAGCGCGGGGTCGTACCGTTGGCCTCCAAGGGCACGTAACGCATCAGTTCCTCGACCGCCGGCGGAATCGACAGCGGGTCGCCCGCCAGTGCCCGAAACCGGCCGGGGTCCTCCAGCAGCGTGTACATGAAGTTCGGCAGCTGGGTGGACGTCGTCTCGTAGCCGGCCACGAGGATGGTCATCACGACGATCACCAGCTCGTCGTCGGTCACGCCGCCGGTCCCGGCCTGCACCGCGACCATGGCGGAGATCAGGTCTTCCCGTGGCCGCTGCCGCCGCTCGGCCACCAGAGCCGCGACGTAGTCCCACATCTTCCCGGTCGCGGCCCACCGGTCGTCCTCGGAAATCGAGGTGGTCGCCAGGCCGGCCTCGGCCCAGAACCGGAAGTGCTCACGATCGGCGTAGGGCACACCGAGCATCTCGCAGATCATTTTCAGGGTGAACGGCAAAGCGAACTCCTCGACGCCGTCGAAGGTCTCACCCGCCAGCGCGTCCTTGATCAGTTCCGTCGCGATCACCGTGGCGCGTTCACGCAACCGCGCCACGGTGGGGCGGGTGAACGCGTGACGGCAGATCGATCGGACCCGCGTGTGCTCTGGCGGGTCCATCGCGACGAGGCCGCCGGAGAAGCACTCCTCGGTGACTCGCGGGACGTCGCGCCGCTGTGCGGCGGCGCGGGAGAACCGCGGATCGGCCAGTACCGTGCGGACATCGGCGTGGCGGGTGACCAGCCAGGCTTCCTCGCCATAGGGGAAAGCCACCCGGCTGACCGGCTCCAGTCGTTGCAGTGCCCGGTACTCCGGCTCGATGTCCAGTTCGGACGCACGCGGGAACGGGAAGAGACGGGCGGACATCCGCGGCCTCACTCCCGGACCGGTACGGCTGACGTGGTGCCGGACAGCAAGTGGTTCTCGGTGACGACCACCTCCGCGCCCCGGCGCGGGACGAGCATCGGCCCCTTGGCCATGACCCGCTCCGGTGCGGTGGCGGCGGCCTCCAGCCTGACGTGCCGCAGGATCGTGCTGATGATCGTGCGCATCTCGACCATGGCCAGCGACGCGCCGAGACACCGGTGGCTGCCGCCGCCGAAGGGCATGAAATGCGCGCTCGGCGGCTCAGCGGGGAAGAACCGCTCCATCGAGTAGACCTCGGGGTCGGGGTGCAGGTCGCCGGAGGAGTGCAGCAGGCCCAGCGACACCGCGAACATCGTCCCGGCCGGGAAGAGGTACCCGTCGTACTCCCACGGACGCACCGCGATCCGGCCGATGTCCAAGGTGGTCGGACGGGTCCTGATCGCCTCGTGGATCGCCGCGTCGAGCACCTGCCGATCCTCGCCGTCGACCGCGGCCGTGACCCGCTGGAGCGCACCGGGTGCGCGCAACACGCGTTCGAAGAACCACGCCAGCTGGGTGGCGGTGGTTTCCTGGCCGACGGCCAGCAAGGTGACGAGGTGGTCGCGCAGCTCCGTATCGGTGATGTTCTCGCTGTCCTGGTCGCGGCCCAGCAAAACCGAGAGCACATCGCCGCCCGCACTCGCGGGGTCGGCCCTCAGCCGCGCGCGGCGTTCGGCGATCTCCGCGTAGATGATCCGGTCGACCTCGCGCAGCAGCCGCTGGAAAGCCGCCCACGGCCCGAATCCGCCGAAGTACCGGCGCGCTGAAGGCAGCAGGATGATCAGGGGGTTGAGGTCCAGCAGGCGCGGCACCAGCTCACGCAGCCGGTTCAGCCGCGCCGAGCCGGTGATGCCGAAGACCGCCCGGATCATCACCTCCAGGGTGACCCGCTGGAAGCAGCCGAGCAGCCGGACCGTGCGGCCGGCAGGCCACCGCCGGATCTCTTGTTCCGTGATGGAGACCATCACTTCGACGTAGGCGGCGACATTGTCGCCGTGCAGGGGCCGCGTCAGCACCTTGCGCCTGTTCGTATGCGCGGCACCCTCGGCCATCAGCAGCGAATACTCACCGACCATGAACCTGATCGACTCGTTGGCCCCCGCCGCGTCGAAAGCACCGGCGTCGTCGCGCAAGATCCGGCGGATACCAGCGGGGGCGCAGATGTAGACGACGTCGCCGAACCCGAGGATACGTGCGGTGAACAACGATCCGTAGCGCCGCAGGCATGCCTTGCCGAACTTCACCGGTGCCGCGGCCCACAGCAGGGTCTGCACCACCGCGGGCAGCTTCGGCCCTGGCGGCGTCGCGGCCCGGTTCTGTCGCGAATGGACACTCGTCATCGGAGGTCACCACGGCGGCTGATCATCTTGATCCACCGGCCGAGGCCGCGCAGCGCGAACGTATGCGCTATCAGGTCATCGGTGTAGCAAAGGTCGTCGAAGTACAGCCCGACGTTGCCCGGCCGCCACGTACCCTGGTCGTCCTGGTGGTTCACCAGCCACTCCACGGCCCGCAGGATGGCCGGGCCGCGCGGGTCCTCATCGGCCTTCAGCAACGCGAACAAAGCCCACGCCGTCTCCTCGGCGGTACTGCCCTCCGGCGGGAGTTCGTGCCGCAGCGGCCATCCGCCGTCCCCGGCTTGGTTGGCCAGCAACCACTTCCTGGCCGCCCCGGCCGCGGGTGCCCGGCCGCTCCCGCTGTCCACGAACGCCTCCAGCAGCCTGCTGGTGCCGTGGGTGTTGTCGCGGAACCACACCGACGAGATCGAACCGTCGTTCTCTTGCTTGCCGCGCAAGTACTTCAGCGCACGCGCCAGAGCCGAGCCGGGTGAGTCCGGCAGCCCCCACCGGTGCAGCGCCATGACGACGTGGGCGGTGACACCAGGGCACGGCCGATCATTCATGATGTGGGTGTCCCGCACCCACTCCGACCATGATCCGTCGCGGTTCTGCCTCTTCAGCAGCCACTGGATGCCGAGCTGGACCGCGGGGTGTGTGCGAGGCACGCCGAGGTCGGCCAGCACGCCGAGCACGACCGCGGTGTCCTCGGACTCCGGCCAGCCCGAGGGGTTGGCCCAGCCCCAACCACCCGCCGGGATGCCGAACTGACTGAACGGCTTGTTCCATTGGTTACGCAGCAACCATTCCCGCGTTCCCCGCAGCAGCGGCTCGTTCGCCACGTCCTGGAACTCGCTCAGCGCCATGATCGCGTAGGCGGTGACCGAGATTTCGAGGTCCCGGTCGATGGCCCACGAGCCATCCTCGCGTTGTGTCTGCAGCAGATAGTGCAGGGATGCCAGCTGCAGGTCCATGCCGACACCCGCCTGCCTCAGGCCGAGGTAGACGAAACCGGCGATCATCGGGCATTCCTCGATGCCGCCGTTGGTGCCGGAGATCTCCCGCAGCCAGTCAAGTGCCTTCGGCTCCGCGATCCGGCCGAGAAGACCGCGGAGCGGGCCACGTTTCAGCGTCCGGCTCTGCATGACGCCAAGGCCGAGAATGGCGGGCAACGCGATGGACACCTTGTTGCGCCAGCGGCGCGGCACCAGGATCGTCTCGACCGGCAGGTCCGGCTGCTGTGCGAAGTCACGCAGTCCGGTCAGCCCCCAGATGATCGGCAGCGCGGCGGGCCAGGTCTTCGGCGCCTCACCCGTCAAGCCGGGAATGACGTTCACCGCGTCGTTCTCGTCGAGGAACACCCGCGCGCGCCCGATGGCTCCGTGTGAGGCCTCCGGGTCGATCTCGTGCAACGCCGCCAGTGCGAACGCGGTCATCCCCGGGCTGCTCGGCCACTCGGCGTCGGCCATCGCCCAGCCGCCGTCTTCCCGCTGGTATTCGCGCAGCCACCGGACGGCCGCGTCGACATCGTCCTGATAACCGACCGGATCGGCGCGGTTGAGCGAAAGCGCGCCGAGTGCGGTGGCGATCGCGGAGGAGGACAGCCGGTCCACCCAGGAGCCGTCCTCCCGCTGCCTGCCGTACAGGTGCGTGATCGCCCGTTCGGCGGCCTTCTCGGCTCGTACCTGAAGCTGTTGGACCTCCAACCTGCTCCGCCTTCCCGTAGTACGAAACTCTGCGAAAGCCTTGTGGCGTACCGAACGTAGCCACGACGACACCCGTGTGACAAGCGAACGGCATGTTCGCCGAGGTCACCAGCGCAGGAACGAGACAATGGTGCGGCGCAGCCCTTCGCACATCGAAACCTGATTGGAAAAACCCAGAGCACCGAGTTTCGTCGCGTCGCAGTGCTGCTTTTCCAGCGCACTGGGCATACCCCTTTCGGCGACTACTTCATAACCGTTCTTGCGAATGGCGTCCGCCCAGTCCGCGTCATACGGCTCGCAGGCCTTTCCGGACCGCTCGATCAGTTCCTCCACCAGATCGAGCGTCGTACGGTAGGCGGCCGGCGCCATGTTGAACACCTCGCCGCACGCCCGCGGGTCGAAGGCCACCGTCGTGAGCGCACGGACCACGTCCGTCACATAGACATAGTCGCGGCCATGCGCCATCGATCCTCGGTAGATCACCGGCGGCTGTGGCCCGGCCACGTCGAAGAGCCTGCTCAGCGTCCGCGGCACGATTCGCGACGCGATGTTCGGATCACCTGGGCCGAAGACGTTGCACAGCCGCAAAGTCGTGACCGGCAGGCCGAGTTCGCCGCCGTAGAGCCGCACCAGGTTGTCCGCGGACATCTTGCCCACGTCGTAGACACCACGCGCGTCGAGTGGCGAGGTTTCCAAGTACGCGTCGCCGGTCAGTTCCCCGTAGACCTTGTCCGTCGAGGCCAGGACGAACCTGGTCCGGTCGCCGCGGACGGTCCGCACCGCCTCGAGCATGTTCATCGTCCCGCCGATATTGGTGACCAGCGAGGTGTGCGGATCGCTGAACGCCGAGTCGATCGTCGAAGACGCGGCCAGGTGGAACACGACGTGCGGCTCCACCGCGCGCACGAGCTCGACGCACCCGGCGAAGGACGCCACGTCCATGCGGGCGGACTCGACCAGCTCGTCCGGCCAGGCCAGCCGGTCGGCGACGACCACCCGCTGCCCCTGCCGCGCCAGGCCGGCGGCAAGGTGCGTGCCGACGAAACCGCGGCCACCGGTGATCAGCACCACGCGACCGGTGCGAACGGGGTCAGTGCACCGCATGTCGGGTTACCGGGCCCGTTCGACCCGCCGGCCGTTGTGTTCCAGTTCGTCGGCCTGCTCGCTGAACGCCGCCCAGAACCGGGCGTTGTGCCGGGCCAGATCCGCGATCGTGTGGAGACAGTGCCCCGGGATACCGGCCACCGGTGGCACCGTGGCCTGGCTGGCGACGATATGCGCCTCCAGCCAGCGCAGCAGCGCCCGGCCCGCCTCGCTGAACCGCAGCGACGGATCCCTGCGCAGGGTCTGCATGATCGTCACCGGGTCCAGGTCCGGTACAGCCCCGGCGATCACCTGACGCTGCGCGGAGCCGGTTCCGGTACGCGACGTGCTTTTCCGTTGCGCGGGCACCAAATCCTTGCCAAGACCCAGCCGGTTGCGCACATCGAGTACGGTGGACGGCGCGATACCCGCCGCCTTGGCGATATCGCGCAACGACCTGTTCGGGTCGGCCAGCAGGAGTTCTCCGGCCAGCCGCCTGCCATCCGAGCTGTCCAGCGGGCGCAGCCTGCCATCCCTGCCGATCCGCGTGTTCGACCGCGCGTCCTCGACACTCGAACACTTGCGGATCGAACCGATGGTGGTCGCGGCCAGGCCGGTGACCTGCGCGATCCACCGGTCCGACCGGTTCGGGTGGGTCAGGATGATCCGTGCGGCCGCCATCTTGCGGTCGGTCAGCGAGAGGGGCAGGCCGTTGGCCGTGTTCGCCTCCACCGCGAGCACGAAAGCATCATGCTCGTCACCGTCGAAGAACCGCGCCTCGATGTGCTCGCGAGCGCCGAGTTCGGCGGCCCGTAGCCGGTGGGCACCGTCGATCACCCGCATGGTCGGCCGGTGCACGATGATCGGCGGCAGGCGGATATCCAGTTTCGCCAGCACATCGACGTGTTCGTCGTCCACCCCGCCCACCCGCGGCAACGCACCGAGCCGCAACAAGCTGACCGGTACCAGCCCGGAAGACACCTTGTCCGAGTTGTAGCTATGCCAGATCGATGGTGTGTCGGCGTCGCTGCGGCCGGCGGCGTGCCCAGCTTCTCCACAGCGTTCGCGATCCATCCAAACCCGCCCTTCAGTACACAGTCAGTTGCCGGAGAACATTCGTCGGCCGCCCGGCCCGGCAGCGGGCCGCGACACCATTGATCAACACCTACCTTTATGAGTCAGCGAACAAAACAACAAGCCCTCGCGGGACTTTTCGCAAGATCGGGTGTTCCGGCCGAGGCCGCGGGACAGCACCGTACGTGACGAGATCCGGACCTGTACTCGCACAAAGAGTGGAAACCGAATGTGTTTTTCCCCAACCGCCCCCGCGCGTGTCCGTGACCGGACGCCTTCGTAGGTGCGCGAGCACAGCCGTGCCGTTATCGTCCTCATGCGATCTTGGTGGAAGTCAGTCCTAACCGGAATTGAGCAACCGACTCAGGCCATGGCCGAGTCGATGTCGGGAGTCGTCCATGAGCGAAAACGTGCCCGCCTACCCGTTCCGTCTGCCTGACGCGCTCAGCCCGCCGTCGGAATGGGCAGTGCTGCGGGTGGACGAGCCGGTGGCGCCGGTGCGGTTGCCCAGCGGGGACCAGGCCCTGCTGCTCACCCGGTACGACGACGTCCGGCGGGTGCTCTCCGACTCGCGGTTCACCCGGCACCCCAACGGTGCCGACGCCGCGCGTGTCACCGCGAACGAGGGCGGCGGGGTCTTCGGCGAGAAGCTGACAGAGGACGAACTGCACCAACGCTGGCGGCAAGTCATCAGCAGGGCCTTCGCGCCCAAACGTGTACAGGCGATGCGTCCGCGGATCGAGAAGATGGCCGAGTCGCTCCTCACCGCGATGATCGAGCATGGCGCACCGGCCGACCTACTGGGAGGACTGGGGTTTCCGTTGCCGAGATGGGTGATCTGCGACCAGCTCGGGGTGCCCGAGACCGACCGGGACCGGTTCACGCATTGGTCGGACACCATGCTCACCATGACCCGGTTCACGCAAGCGGAGATCGATGCCGCGCAGGCGGAGTTCAGCGCCTACTTCGCGGCGCATATCGCCGCCAAACGGGCCGCCCCTGGTGACGACCTGATCAGCGAGTTCATCCGGTTCACCGATGAGTTCGACGGGCAGCTCTCCGAGGAGATACTCATCGGCACCAGTCAGGGTCTGCTGGTAGCCGGGTACGAGACGACGGCAGGCATGATCGGCAAGATGGTCGCGCTGCTGCTCGCCGAACCGGGCGGCTGGGCGCGGCTGCACGCCGAACCCGGCCTGGCCCGCACCGCCATCGAGGAAGTGCTGCGCTTCGACGCCAACCCGGGCTTCGGGGTACCGCGCTACCTCTCCGCCGAGGTCCGGGTCGCCGACCGCACATTACCGGGCGGCACCATGGTCGTATGCAGTTTGGGTGCGGCCAACCGGGACGACGGCGCCTTCGCCGACGCCGACCGCATGGACCTGTACCGCACCCCGAACCCGCATCTCGCGTTCGGTATCGGACCGCATGGGTGTGTCGGCCAAGCACTCGCCCGGGTCGAACTGACCGTCGTGCTGCAGGTGCTGCTACGCATGCTTCCCACGCTCGAACTCGCCGAACCGCCCGCCGATCTGGCGATTCGGGACGGACTGGTCGTCGGTGGGCTCGAACGGCTGCTCGTACGGTGGTGACTCCCGCCTGACCAGCCGGAACACACGTCGGCACGTACGTCAACCGTCGCTGAAACACTTCAAGACGGAGGACGTACGTGCCGACACAAGCCATGAATGGCCTAGCGAAGCAGTAATATCAGTTGCATCCGGGATAATTTGTCACACCATTCAGACAGAAACATCACCCGTTCGGCCGCGGTCAGCGGTTCGGGGTCAGTACTTCCTGAATGCCGTTGACGAACTCGGCCCTCGAAATTGTGCCGTCCTTGTCGGTGTCCAGCGCGTCGAAGCCGTATTTCGCGTCGGACTCATCGATCTGCCAGACGCCTTGGAGGTAGCGCGAGAGTTCGTCTTTACTGATTTCGCCATCGCCGTCGGCATCGACGAGATCGAAGATCACGTGGCCGCCGACCTGAGCGACGTTGATCCGGCTCGTGTCGGTCGTGGCGAGACGAGTCGCACCGACGAACTGGTCCTTCGACAAGCGATCCCCCTCGACATCGGCGTGACGCAGCAACTCCATCCAGTGCATTTGGTAAAAGGCCTGGAGTTCCCTGATCCGGCGGTCGTTCTCGCTCACACCCGCCGTCTGCCGGTAGCGGTCGATGAGGGTCTCGTAGTCCGACCATTCGAGGTGGCCGTCGTGGTTGAGGTCCAGTTTGTCGAACTCCGCTTCAATCGTCACGTCAACAGGATCCGCAGTTCTGCTAGACATCTGATATTCCCTCGGGATAGGTGGCGGTCGATGGATTACCAATTAACAGGGTGCGAGTCTCCAGGCACGAGCACAACAGGCGTCAGCCGCCAGCACCCGGCCTCCACTCGATAGTGTGGGCAGCAGGCAGCACACGCGGAACAAAGCGTAAACCTCATTCGCAGACGAGTCCGCTTGTCAGTGATGCCGGGTGACCAGACCACCAAGCGGCCATTGAATGACAAACTTCAAGCTGTCACGCCGGCGCGGGAACCGCCGCCCGGCGGTCGGCTTTCGGGGATCGGGTGCGGTGGACGGCGATCACGATGATCAGCCCGAACGCGACGAGCGCGGTGAGCGTACGAACCACGTTGAAGGTCTCCCACCGCTGCAGGATCGCCGGGTAGTCGGCGGGGGCCGTGGTGACAGCCCAGATCTTGATCTGGCCGTTGATCGGCACGTTGCCGAAGCGGGTGATCAGGAACGAGGCGATCGCCAGCGCACCTGCCGTGCCTGCCAGGTAGCGCGAGGCGCCCCGGCTCAGTACGGCCAGGGCGAGCGAACTCACCGTGGCCGCCGCCATCGCGGTTTGCATGACGACGCCGTTCCTCTGCATCAGGGCGGAGTGGAAGGTCAGGCGCACGTCGAGTGGCACCACGTTGAAGGTGGTCGCGACGTTGACGGCGCCATAACCGAAGGCGCCCGCGAGCAGGCCGGTGGACAGCAGCGCGAGCCCGGTCACCAATCGGATGGGCATGGGGATGTCTCCTACGTTCTCATTGTGGGGCACGGGATCGGTGTTCAGGATGGGGCAGGTTCGGCGGCCGCGGCGGCGATGCCGTCGAGCATCCGGACCCGCTGTTCGGCGGTGATGAGCCGTCCGCGGGTGAGGACGGCGTGGATGCGGCTGGTGTTGCGGATATCCGCCAGCGGATCGGCGTCGAGCACCACCAGGTCGGCGAATTTGCCGGGCGTCACGGTGCCGAGTACGTCGTCGAGGCCGAGCATGCGCGCGGGTTCCAGGGTCGCGGCCCGCAAGGCGCGCAGCGGGGAGAGTCCGGCCCGCACCAGCGTGGCGAGTTCGTCGTGCAGGCTGAATCCGGGAATGACGAACGGCACGTCGCCGCCGTCGGTCCCGGCGACGACTGGCACTCCGGCTCGGGTCAGTTCCCGCACGAAGGCCAGCCGTCGATCGAGCAGGGCGCGCCGCTGGGCGACCTCCTCCGGTGTCCAGCCTGCCTTGATGATGTTCTCGAGGGCCCAGCGCCAGCCGTCGACCATCGCCACCGGCACGTATCGGAGCCGCTCGTCGGCGAGGTCGACCTCGTCCGGCCGGTCCAGCACCCGATACACCGAAAGGGTCGGGACCACCCGGGTTTGGTGGCGGGCCAGCGTGGCGAACACGGTGGCCGCCTTTCGCGCGCTGTAGCTGTTGGCCGCGTCCCATTCGAGCCGGTGAAGTTCACGCATCCAGGTCACGTAGTCGCCCTGGCCGATCTTCAGCGCGGCGATCCGGGCACGCAGTTCGTGTTCCCGCGTGGAGGTGTCGAACCAGGTGGAGTGGAGGTGTTCGATGCTGTACTGGCCGGACTTGCTCGCCGCGCTGAGCGGCACCGCGTCCGGACAGTGCCCGGCGAACGGGATCCGCTGCCTGCGGGCCTCGTCGGCGATCACCCGATGCAGATCGCCGGGGAGCCTGGAGTACACCTTCACGAAGTCCGCGCCGTCCTGTTTGGCCTGCCGGACCGCGTCCCGTGCCTGCGTCTCGGTGGCCACCTCCACGAACGTCGCCGGGTCGCCGACGGTGGGCGCCCCGTCGATGATGCGGCTCGCGATCACCGACCGCGGTCCGAGCAACTCGCCGCGGCTGATCCGGTCACGCCAGTGGTGCAGCAGCGGGGAACCGGACATCTCTCGGACCATGGTGACGCCGTTGGCCAGATAGAGCGGCGGCGAGATCCGCTCCGACGGAATGCTGTGCACGTGGGCGTCACACAACCCGGGGATCACGAACTTGCCGGGCAGCTCGACGATCTCCGCCCCATCCGGGATATCCCCGCGGCTGCCCAGCGCGATGATCCGCTCGCCCCGGATAAGCACGGTCACGTCGCGCCGTGCCGGAGTCCCCGCGGTGTCGATGACCGTGACACCGGTCAACGCGCGTACCCGATCCCGGTTCAGCGGTATCCCCTCGGCCTCACGCGCGGGCACCGCGGCCGCCGCCGCCATGACCACTCCTGCGCGCAACACCTCGCGTCGCCGGACACCCTTAGTTAACTTTGACATGCTGTCAAATATAGAGCATCGAGTTAAAGGTGACAACGTGTCTGACCTAACGAGTACTCGGAGTGCGCCTACGTGGGCGGATCCGCCCGCCCCGAAGGGTGCCCGAAGGCTGTGGCCGCGCGTCGCTGGTCCTGCGATCGTCGGGGTTGAGGCCAGGCAGCAGTCGCCGCCACGCCCATGGGTATGGCGGAGCCGCTCGGCGTCCACTCGACAAGGGCACGGAAGGGGTAATCCATGGCTGTGCAAGTTGATTTCACGCAGTGGGGGGTCATCGCGTTGGCTCCAGGCCAGGAGGAGTGGAGGTGGTTCACCTGGCTCTTCGATGGGGGGCACTGGTCGAGGATGAGCGTCGTCCCCACGGACTGGTCTCCCGCCAATGGCTCCATCCAGATCGTTGAAGAGTGGGCGAAAAACAACACGTTGTGGGTACATCTGCGCAACAACGGGTCCGACTACGTCTACTACCAGCCCACCGCCATCGCGACCCCGAACCGGTAACAGGAGGAACCGACCATGGCCAGAATCGACATCGTCCATGACGCGCAGGGCAACGTGCTCGGGTTCAGCATCCCCTCAGCGGACAAGACCGCACAGACGGGAGTCAGGGCTCAGGACGGCCAGACCGTGACCCCTGTCGAGATTCCCGGAGAACCGTCGAAGGATCCACACGCGTTTGCCGCAGCCGTGCACACTCAGCTGCGCAGTCGCCTGCAGGACTGAGCTATTCCGCCCGCACGACGCCGACCTCGAACGTCCAGCGAGCGTCGATCGGGCCCGAACGCTTGGGAGACGGCTGCCGCCGGCCGTCTCCCAAGGGGGCGAAGTCATCGGCCGCGCTCACCGAAGCGGCCACTCTTCGGCGAGCACTGAGCCGTGACGTACTCTCCTGATCCCCCGATACCGTGTAGCCGACGGCCATGCTCAAGGGCGCGGCACCGGCACAATGGCGCCAGCGAGAGACCACCTCTACGCCTTCTGACCTGGTTGTAGGCGCATGTGTCGCCGACCGGAACCGCACGAGTGAACAGGAGCGGGTATGACCGACGATGTGGCAGGCCAAGTGATCAAGGCCGAGCAGGATCGGATCCGATGTCTCCTCGACGTGGATCTCGGCACCTACGACCGCTTGCACGCCGCGGAGTACCGGTTGTGCAACCCGACCGGCACCGTGTGGACGAAGGCCGAATACCTGGATCTCCTCACCACCGGGCGGGTCGCCTACCGGGAACTCGGGCTGACCGGCGACGTGGACGCCATCGTCGGCACCGACGTCGTCGTCCTCCGCTACCGGTGCGTTATCGAACTCACCGTCGACGGCGCGGACATCCCGCGGCACGAGGCCTGGCACACCGACGTCTACACCCATGCCGGCGGCACGTGGCGTTGTGTCTGGTCGCAAGCCACCGGCATCATGGACTTTCCGTCGGCCGCACCCTGATGCAGCACCGGCCCGATCCTCCTGCGCACGACCATCGAGGGAGCTGCTGTCCCCGAGTGGTACCACCGGCTGGTGACCTTGTCCGTGTCCCTGATCTCCGCGCACGCGGCCGGCCGAGCCAGCGGCCCGACCGAACAAAAGCGGAGACTGGAAACCTTCCGGGTGGCCACGCTGGGCGCCGACCCGACGGACTTTCCCGCGCTGGCTCACTACGGTCGCCGCATCGAACCCGTCGGCTTCACCCGCGAGAGCTTCCTCGCCACCGTGGAGCTGGTGCTGGACGCGGTGCCAGCACGCCAAGAACGAAGCTACGGCCCACCCACGAAAATCAGGCACGTAGGGCTTTACATACCGCCATTCCGGCGACGACTACGCGGGAGCCACACGGCCCGCAAATCAGCCATTATCGTAGTTTCCGGAGGACCATGACCTGTCCCGCACTTAAATGATATGTGCGTGATCTTTTGATCAAATGCCGTGAAAAGTTCTCTCGGTGACCTCGCTACAGTGCGCGCTTCCGTACGCCGTGTAGCGAAGGGTCGTGTCCGTTGTCTGTGTTGCAGTTGAAATCTCCGGAAGTCAGGGAGGGTGGCACTGGAGTCGGTTCGGTCGAGTGATGTGGCGAAACTGTTGCCGTCGGGTTTACGGGTCGCCGGTCGTCGTCTTCGTCGGGCAGGGCGGTTCTCGTCGGGCAGCAGCAGTTCGAGCGCTTCGCCCTGTCACATCGGCTCGCCGTCTGGGCTCATAGGTACGAGTGCAACCACACGAGGAGGACACAATGCAGTTCGTAGAAGCCGCCGAGGCCGCTGACGAAGCGACGATGCGGTCGATGCTGGTCACCGATCCCGGGCTGCGCGATCGGCACGCAGAACTGGTTACACGGATGGCCGAGGCACGCAACTGGTCAACGGTCCGGCTGCTGATCGATCTTGGCTTCGGCGTCCACGGCGTCACCGCCGCCGGCGCCACCGCCCTGCACTATGCGGCGGCAGCGGGCGAGCTGTCGATCGCGCGCCTGCTGGTCGAGCACGGTGCCGACCACACCGCCCGCGAACCCGGGTTCAACGCGCAGCCGGCGGGCTGGGCGCAGTACTTCAAGAAGCCGGAAACCCAGAAATATCTCGAATCCCTGGCCTGATGCCGCGCCGCCCGGTCACGTGGCATCAGCCCCAGCTCGTCGACATAGGGCTCGCAAGGTGGGCTCACTCCGTGCGGTTGAGTACAGCGGACGCGAGGCGGTGGACGCGGTCGGGGTCGCGGATGATGTCGATCCTGACGATCTTGTCGCCCGCGACGGTGAAGGCCATGATGGAGAACGGCCGCCCGTCGCGGGTGATCAACGTTCCGATCGCGCCGTTGATCAGGGCGGGGCGCAGTTCGCCACCGCGTGGGGCTCGGGCCTGCGTGGCCACGGCGGGCGCGCCGCGGACGACGGTGGGCGGCCGGGTGGTGCCGAAGTCGGTGCGCAGGACGACGTCGGGGTCGAGGACCTGGACGAGGGCGTCGAAGTCGCCGGTCCACGCAGCCGCGTAGAAGGCGCGGACGACCTGCCGCTGGCGCGCCAGATCCAGGTCCGGTGATGGGATTTCGGCGCCGTTCACCCGGCGCCGTGCCCGGCTGGCGAGTTGCCGTGCGGCGGCCGGGGTGCGGCCCGCGATGCCGGCGATCTCCTCGAAGGGCAGTTCGAACATGTCGTGCAGCACGAACGACAACCGCTCGGCCGGGGTGAGCTGGTCGAGCACGATGAGCAGGGCCAAGCTCACCGAGTCGGCCAGCAACGCCTCCTGCTCGGGGTCGAGGTCCCCGTCCGGGATGGCGACCAGGTCGGGCGGGTGCGTGGCGAGCGGATCCTCCCGGCGGCGTCGGCGAGAGCGCAGCATATGCAGGCACTCCCGGGCGACGACGGTGGTCAACCATCCGCCGAGGTTGTCGATCTGTTCGGCATCGGACCTGCTCAGCCGCAGCCAGGCATCCTGGACAGCGTCATCCGCGTCGGCCAGCGAGCCGAGCATTCGATAGGCCACCGCCCGCAGCCGGGGCCGGTACTGCTCGAAGCGCTCGGCCAGCCACTCGTTCTCGTCCATCGGTCACACCATCCCATCGCCAGGGCCCACAAGGGTGAACCCCCAGACACGGCGAATGTGACATGCCTGGCCCGGCTCACCGTGTACCGGGGATGTCCTGGCTGGACAGTCGCTTGCCGACGAGCGTCAGGTCCTCCCGCGTGCATGGGGTCAGCGGCTCCGCTCATGAATCACCGTGGCCTTGCGTCAGGAACTGGGCACATTCACCCGTACGCAGCTGTGCACCTTCACGAACACGCCGCCAACCGGGTTCGGTGGCCGGGTCGCAGGCTCGGGCAGTCCCGCAGGGTTCGGGAGTACAGGACGTTCGCGTCGACGAACACTCGCGTTGGGACCACCACCGCACGAGGTTATCGGCCGTCCCGGTCGCGGCCGGAACGGCCGTGCACCCTTATGTTTCAGTCGTCTTCGAGTGCACGAAGTTCGTCGAACGCGGCGATCTGCCGCTGCCGGCGGGCTCGTTGCTCTTCGAGCACGTCAACGGTCCGCAGGCGCGTGTGCGAGCCGACCTTGCGGGCCGGTATGTCACCGGCGTTGACCATGCGCATCAGCGTGGGCCGGGAGATACCGAGGAGCTTGGCCGCCGCGGTGGTGCTGAGTTCCTCGGGCATCGAGCTGACCGTGACGGTCTGCCCGAGGGCCACGGCTTGAACGACCTGGGTGATGATCTGGGATAGCTCCACCGGCACCGGGATGGTCTCGTCTCCCCCGCCGGTGTCCGCGGTAAATCTGGCACCGCGGCGTGGGAGGAGGTTCGCCAGTTCCTGGGCTTGCCGCTGGTCGCGCTTGTCGGCCAGCACAACATCACGATCCGTCGTACCCACCAGCGTCGACACGGTCATCACTTCCCTACTACGATCTACAGTTACATCCGATCAGGCTTGCACCTGTATCTGTAACTCTAAGACAATGGAACCATCAGACCCACGTACGCGCAAGCTCGATCCACGCAGATCACACCCCGGTGGTTCACACCCGAAGCGAGTCCGGTGATGCAGCGTGTATCACCGGCCGCCGCCGATGGCAGCGTCGCGAGTCGAGGCGCACGACGGTCCCCGCGCAGCCTCCGGCGGACCACACCACACCAGCCGCGGCGACCCCGACAACGCCACTTTCGACCAGTCGTCCAGCTCGCCACCTCCTGACCGGCTCGTCGCGGCCGCCGCCGGAGAGGGCCGAGGGGATGTCTGCCGGACAGTCCCCGCGCGACCCTCCCCCTGGATCACACCACCTGGCCGCTGTGGCCGGTTCCGATGCGCACGTACGCCGGGAACCGGCCACTTCCACCCCGCCCACCTCCACACCGGCGTCATCTTCGCCAGCGTGGACCAACACCGTACTGGCCGTGCCCCGGCCGACTACGGTCCTCGCCGCACGACTGGTCGCTGGGCGGGTGGTTCCCCCCTTTCCGGCGTCAATCCTGACCGGCGGTCGTGTCGTCGCCCAGGGCGTGCGCGTTGTAGGCCAGCAGCTCCCAGGAGTGTCCGTCCGGGTCGTCGACGGCCCGGTTGTACAGCCAGCCCATGTCCTGAGCCGCACGTGGCTCGGTGGCACCCGCGGCGAGCGCCGCGTCGACCAGGCGGTCCACTTCTTCGCGCGACCCGGCGGCCAATGCGTTGATCACCTCGATCGGGCCGTCCGCTGTGGTGCGCTTGGTGAACGTCGCGAAGGTCCCGCGTGTCATCAGCTGCACCAGGATCGCGTCGGCGAACACCACTTGGACAGAGGTGTCACCGCTGAACTCCGGATTGACCGTTCCCCCCATCGCCAGGTAGACCTTCGTGCTCGCTTCCAGGTCGGTGACCGGCAGATTGACGTAGATTTGCGAGATTGGCATGAGATGCCCTTCAGGATGTCGGTGTGCCGGGCGCTCCCGGTGTCACCACGAAATCTAGGGGCCTACCGCGACCTCGGTCTTGTACAGAAGCGACAACATCTCGTCGCCGCTGGCCTGCCTCAGCTGGGATGCCGTGCGTCCGGCGAACCGGGTCAGTGAGCGCGCCAGGTGTGGTTGATCGTGGTATCCGACCTGCTGCACGACTTCGATCGCGGCCATCCCCTGGCCCAGCAACATCACGGCCTGCCTGGCTCGCTCGATCTGCCGGATCGCGCCCTGGGTCAACCCGGTCGCCGCGGCCACCCGCCGCTGCACCGACCGCGGTGTGACCAAAGTGGCCGTGTCCCCGCGGAGCACATCGGCGACCAGCGGATCGCGCATCAGCAATCCGGCACGGATCAGGCGGTTCACGAAGACGTCGGCGTTGTCGTAGGTCGGCGTTTCCCATTCCTCGCCTTGCAGAATGAACGAGTGGGCCGTGGTGTGCGGACTCGACACGGCGGTGTCGACCAGCCGGGGCACCGGCATCGGCGACAGGAAGGCGCCGTGCCGGAAGATGATCCCGATCGTATGCCCCTCACCCAAGCTCGGGTCGAGGTCCAGCACAGTGGGACCTGTCTCAGGGCCGCGCACTGTCACCTGCGTCTCGCCCCGGGCCCGCCACACCACGAGCTCCCAATTCGAGTTCGCGAGGGACCGCATCCGCGCCGGCACCACCACGGCACCCTTCCCAGCGCGATAAACCCGCTCCACATACGGAGAATCGGACGGACGCTGCTCGACGCCACCATCGAGATCAAGACTCACGGTCAAGAAGCTAACACCAGCGCCATAGCGCAACCTTCGGCCGTGTTCGCCGAGACCGACGGCGTCGGCATGGTCGCCACCGGCGGCCTGATCCCGGCCGACTCCCCGGTCCCCGGGAATGTCCCGGCTCGCTGACCACGTCCCCAATCCTGCTGCCGCGCTGCGCCCGGCTGTTCATCACCCACGGCGGCTACAACGGCATCCGCGAGTCGATTGCGGCCGGCGTGCCGGACCCTGCTCGCCCTGCCGCCGGTGGAGAGCCTCGTCCCGCGCTTGGCGCGGATCGCCCCGGTGCCGGTGGGCCCGCGGCCTCCCCGGTCTCGTAGCACGGGCTGTGCCGTCAGCCCGACGGCACGGCCGCCAGGACCGAACCGCGGACCGCGTCCACGAGCCCGACCGGGTCCGCGGGCAGCCGCTCATCCCGCCAGGCGACGTGGCCGTCCGGGCGGACCAGCACGAACGGGAACGCGTACAGCCGCGCCAACTCCGGGTCGTCGCACTCGACGACCCGGAGCGGGACGCCCCGCGCGTCGAACACGTCCCGCACCTCCCGAGTGCCCCGCGGGTCGTGCTCAAAGCACAGGAGGACGAATCCCTCGCCGAACACGTCCAGCAGGGACACACCAGGCCGCAGCCAGGCGTGCGCGGCCCGGGAACCGGGGTCGCTGCCCGGTCGCCACTCCGGCGTCAGGTCGACGCCGGAGCCGATGACCAGCGGGGACCGGTAACGGTAGCCGAAGTGGACCTCGGGATTGTCGAACTCCTTGCTGGCACCGCTGACACGCAGCCGTTCGGTCATCTCCGCGCGCCGTCGCTCGCCCTCCGGCGTGTCCGCGCGCAGGTCGCCGGGCAGCGCGCGGGCCAACGTCCGCTGAAGGTGCCGGTTGGCGGCTTCGAGGCTGTCGAGCGCGACGGGCCGCCGCTCGGTCGCATAGCTGTCCAGCAGGTGCTCCCCGCCCCAGCCGCGGAGGTGGGCGGCCAGCTTCCAGCCCAGGTCGGCGGCGTCGGCGATGCCGATGTTCATGCCGAACCCGCCGGACGGGGACACGGTGTGGGCGGCGTCCCCGACCAGGAAGACCCGGCCGTGCCGGTAGCGGTCGGCCACCCAGTGGGTGAGGTGCCACTCGTCGTCGGCCACGGGTTCGACCGGTGTGTCGAACGCGATCGCGTCCCGCAGCAGGGCGGTCGAGTCCGCCGTCAGCGCCGGGCCGGACACGGTGAGGTTGAACAGCTCCCCGCCGTCCATCGAGCGCAGCGGGTAGCGCAGCTCGTTGGAGAGCATCAGAAAGTAGACCATGGCCGGCCGGTGGCCGCCCTCGCGCAGGCGACGGGTCAGCTCCGGCGCGCGGAACAGGATGTTGCGCAGCACCTTGGCCTCGTGCCGCGCCGGCGCGTCGATGCCGCACCAGCGCCTGACCGGGGACGAGGCGCCGTCGCAGGCGACCAGGTACCGGGTCCGGATCACGCTCGTCGTGCCGGTACCGAGGTCGGTGACGTGCGAGGTGACGCCGTCGTCGTCCTGGGCGAACGAGTCCAGCCGGTGCCTCAGCAGCAGCGGGCCGTCCGGGGCCTTGCCCACCGCGCTCACGAGCAGCGGCTGGAGCCAGTGCGCGGGGCAGACCTGGTCCGGTTCCGGCGTGTGCCGGAACTCCGGGCGGGTGGCGACGCTGCCCCGCTCGAAGCGGTGCAGCTCGTGCCCGCCGACCTGGGTGACCCAGGCGATGTCCAGCGGGTGGTCCGGCGGCCAGCCCGCGGCGCGGATGTCGTCGGCCAGTCCCCACCGCCGGAACAGCTCCATGGACCGCGGTCCGATCGTGCTCACCCCGGGTCGGGGTACCCGTCCGTCCCGCCGCTCGACGACCAGGTGGTCGATCCCCCGGTAGCGGAGGTCCAGCGCCATCGCCAGGCCCACCGGGCCGGCTCCGACGACCAGGACGTCCGGTTCGCGGGTCGAGGGTGGTGCACTGCCTGCGGGCACGGGAGCCACCTCCGGGGCATCGTCGTTCTCCGGTGAATTCTGCGGGCCGCACGGGGTGCGCACACCTTCGGCCATCCGATCGGGTAACGATTGAGGGCTCGTTCCTGTGTCCACTGAGGACAGCAGGGCGGTGGGAAGTTTCTCCGGGCCCACTCGGCGCGCGCCGGTTCCACTGTGTGACCGATGTCCTCCGAACCCCCTCTGACGGTGGGAATTTCGGGTGGCACCAAGGGAAAAGGGTTGCTGGGCAAGGGAACTCTGCTCACCGTGGTGGTGCGACGAGGGCAGGACGTGGTCGCTGTGATGCCCTACCTGAGGAGAGTTCATGCTCGGCATGCACGTGGTCGACCGTCGTTCCACCACCGACCATCCCGACGAGGTGGCAGAACCCGATCCGCTGCTCGGTGCACGAGTCGAGAGCCCGGTCGGCTACCCCGTGGCCGACCCGTGTCCGGACGCCCCGCCCATCATGATCCTGGGCGCGGGCATCGCGGGATTGGTGGCCGCCCGCGAGCTGGAGTCGTTGGGGCACCGGGTGGAGGTGCTGGAGGGCAGCGGACGCGTGGGCGGTCGCGTCTTCACCCACCGCTTCGGCGACGGCGGGCCGCTGGTGGAGCTCGGCGCCATGCGGGTGCCCGGCGACCACCGGTGCACTTTGGACTACATCGCCCGGCTGGGCCTGTCCGGGAAGGTCCGGCCGTTCCGGACCCTGTTCTCCGAACCGCGGGCGTACCACGCCACCAGCCGGGGCTTCGTCCGCCTCGGCCAGGCCGCGCGCATCCTGGTCGAGGACTTCCGCGCGGAGCTCGCCGACAACCGGTACCGCGAGGAGACCGTGTTGTTCGGCGCGTGGTTGACCGCGATGGGGAACGCGATCGGTCCGGCCGGTTTCCGCGAGCGCGGTTTCACCGCGGAGCTGCTGGACGCGGCGGACCGGGTCGACCTGGCGCCGTTCGTGGTGGGCGTCGACCGCGATCAGGTCGACCTGCACGCCTTCTTCGCCGCGCACCCCGCGGCCCGTGCCGGCTGCGGTGGCCGGCTGGCACGGTTCATCGACGACGTGCTGTCGGAGACCAGCCCCGAACTGGTGCGGCTCGAAGGAGGGATGGACCAGCTGGCCAAGGCGCTGGTGTCGCGGTTGCGGTCGCCGGTGCGCCTAGGGTGCGAGGTGGTCGGGCTGGAGGCGTGCGGTGAGCGGGTGCTGGTGCAGGTCCGCACCGGCGACCGCGTGGTCACGCGGAGCTGCCCCAAGGTGCTGTGCACGCTCCCGTTCTCGGTCCTGCGCCGGATCCGGTTGCGCAACCTGAGCCGGGCCAAGGTCGAGGTCATCCGCGGCATGACCTACTGGCCTGCCACGAAGGTCGCCTTCCACTGCCGGGAGGCGTTCTGGACCGGGGACGGGATCTCCGGCGGCGCGTCGTTCAGCGGCGGGCGCGTGCGCCAGACCTACTACGTGCCGGCGGAGTGCGACCCGGCGCGGGGGGCCGTGCTGCTGGCCAGCTACACGCTGGGAGAGGAGGCCGAATCCTTCGGCCGGATGCCCGCGGATGCCCGGCATGAGGCGGTGTTGCGGGAGGTGGGCCGGATGCACCCGGAACTGCGGGAGCCCGGCATGGTGATCGGCGCGGCCAGCATGGCCTGGGGCAACCACTGGTGGAGCAGCGGTGCGGCGGTCAGCCAGTGGGAGCTGGACGACGCCGGCCGGGCGGAGGACCGGCTGCGGGCGGCGAGCCCGGAGGACGGGTTGTACTTCGCGGGGGACCACTGCTCGGCGAACCCGGCGTGGATCGACGGCGCCATCCGGTCCGCGGTCGACGCCGCGCAGCAGATCCACCTGGACAGCCGGGCGCGGACGGCGGTGTCGGCGTGAGCGTGCTCGACGTGCCCCGGTCCGAACTGCCGCCGTTCGACCACCGCTCCCTGGGGCAGGAGGAGATCATCCGGCCCTACCCGCTGTACCGGCGGTACCTCGCGGAGGAACCGGTGCACTGGAGTTCCGCGAGCGGTGCCTGGTTCGTGTTCGGCCACCAGCCGACGATGGAGGTGCTGGGGAACCCGGACTTCACCCGCGGCGGGTTGGTCTTCCCGCCCGGCTGCGACGCGCTGACCCGCCTCGTGCGGGACTGGCTCGTGTTCCTCGATCCGCCGCGCCACACGCGGCTGCGGTCGGCGCTCGCCGGCCGGTTCACCCGCGCCGCGGTGCGCTCCCTGCGCCCGCAGGTCCAACGGGTCGCCGACGACCTCGTCGCCGCCCTCGCGGGCCGACCGGAGATCGACCTGGTGGCCGACTTCGCGACCAGGCTGCCGCTGCACGTGATGTGCGACCTGCTCGGCCTGCCCGCGGCGGACCGGGAGTGGCTGCACCGGCGCGCGCTCGTGTTCCAAGAGGCCAGTTCGACCCGTCAGGGCGACTACGCCGCCGCCGAGGAGGCGGCCCGGGACCTGGGCGACTACTTCCGCCAGGCCGCCGCCGACCCGGCCGAGGACGGGCTGCTCGCGCCGCTCGTGCGGGCCGGGTGCACCCCCGACGAGGTCGCCGGCACGGGCGTGCACCTGCTCACCGCGGGCCACGAGACCACCGCCCACCTGATCGGCAAGTCCGTGCTGGCGCTGCTGGACCACCCGGGGGTGCTGCGCTCGCGGCCGGTGTTCACCGCCGACCACGTGGACGAGCTGATCCGCTACGACGGCCCGGTGCAGATGGTGAGCCGCCGGGCCGGGCGGGACGCGATGCTGCTGGGCAGTCGGCGAGTCCGGGCGGGCGACAAGGTGGTGCTGATGCTCGGCGCCGCCAACCGCGACCCCGACCGCTTCGAGCAGCCCGACGAGCTGCGGCTGGACCGGGCGCCCCGCCGTCACTGCGGGTTCGGTTACGGCGCCCACCGCTGTCTGGGCGCCGCCTTGGCCGGTCTGGAGGCGCAGCTCGCCCTGACCACGCTGGTGCGGTCCCTGCCCGCGCCGCACGCCGCCGGGCGACCGGTGCGCTACCACCACGACCTGATCTTCCACGGTCCGCGGGCCCTGCCGCTGCGCACCGGCTGGCCGGGGTGACGCAGCGCCACCCGTGCCCAGTACGGCGCCGCGTCACCCCGGCCAGCCCTGGGCACCGGTTCAGGCCGTGCCGCCGGCGCGGGTGAGGCGAACCGGCAGCGAGGTGAGCTGACGGATGGCGTACCCGCTCACCCAGCGGGTCTCGCCGGTCGTTCGCGCGGCGTCGGGGAACTTCCGGAGGAACTCGGTCAGGGCTATCCGGAGCTCGGCGCGCGCCAGTGCCGCGCCGACGCAGTAGTGGGCGCCGTAGCCGAAGGTGTAGTGCGCCGTGGGCGGCGAGGCGTGGTTGAGGGCGGAGATGTTGAGCAGGACGGGCTTGCCCGCCGGGATCTCGTGCTCCTGGAGCAGCACCGGGGAGGTGGTGAACCGCCAGGTGGCCAGGGGGAACGGCGGGTTGGCGCGCAGGGCGTCCTCGACGCGCGCCTCGACCTGTTCCGCGGTGGCCGGGCGCCTGTCCGGTGGCTCGTCCAGCACTTCGGCCAGCAGCGCGGCCAGCACGCTCGTCGTGGACTCGTGCCCGGGGATGACCAGCCCGGGGGTCCAGGTCGCGATCTCGACGGTGCTGACCGAGCCGTCGGCCTCGTGCAGTGCCAGCAGGTCGGCGATCATGCCGGGGCGCAGCTCGTGCCGTCGTGGGCCGAGGAAGGCCCCGACACCGCCGTAGAGCTGGACGCGCCCCCGTTCGCATTCGGCGTCGTCCGCGCCGTGAGTGACCAGCCGGCAGGCTTCGACGAGCGGTTCGCGCATCTCCGGCGGCAGCCCGAGCACGGCGCTGATCACGGCCACGGGCAGCGGGTAGGCGAGCCGGGGCACCAGGTCGACCTCTCCGTCGAGCGTGCGCAGGAGGTCGTGCACGACCTCGGTGATCAGCTGCTCCCAACGCTCCCGGTGCCGGGCCGAGAAGACCGCGGCGTGCAGTTTGCGCTGCCGGGTGTGCTCGGCGCCCTCGCTGGTGATCAACGCGGCGGCGCGGGAGGTCTGGGCGGAGCCGATCATCCCGGTGGCGTCGTCGAACCAGTCCGGCGCCGCGTCGGCCTCCTTGGTGAGCCGGCGGTCGCGGAACGCCAGGCGGACCAGCTCGGGCTCGTTCACCAGCCACACCTCGCCGCCGGCCCAGGCCACGCGGGCGAGCGGGTGGCGGCGGGCCACGTCGAGCAGACGCTCCTGCACGTCGCCGGGGCTCACGTCGAGTCGGACGTCGACCAGGTTCGTCATGTCGGTTCCCAGGGGTCGGGGGTGGGTGGCGGGTCGGTCAGCAGGGTGGCCCGCCGAACCGCGCCGCGAGGTGGGCGCTGATCCCGGCCACCCGGTCGGGTACCCGGTCGTCCTGGCGGCACCGCGCCGCGAGGTCCGCGAACTCCCGCGCGATCCTGCGGCGGGCCACGTCCGGCCGGGACACCGGGACGGGGGGTTGCGGCAGTTCGAAGGAGGGACCCGCGGTGCGGCCGGGAACGCCGGAGGGCAGCGTCACCAGCAGCTCGGCGAGGGGCCGCATCATCCCGGTCATCACGTCGATCGCGGCGTTCATCAGCTCGGACCGGCGCAGGCTGGTGTCGGGTCGTTCGGCGAAGTGCTGCGCGGTCAGCAGCAGCATCAGGTAGTAGGACCTGTTGAACAGCGCCATGATCCGCGCGGTGTCGGGGTCGGTGACGGGCTGGCCCACCCCGGGACCGGTGCCCGTGGTCGGGTTGCGCAGCACGGGGTGGGCCGGGTGCCACTGCCCGCCTCCCCCGCGCAGGTGCTCGGTCATCAGCAGGTCGGCGATCCGGCGGAAGGTGTCGTGGTGCGACGGGCCGGGATCGCCGACCGACGGCAGCACGCCACCCTCACCCTGCTCGGTCACGAAGTCGACCGCGAACAGGGCGCTGGACAGGTCGTCCACCTCGAACTGGTAGTCGGGGTGAATCGTGTCGATCGACTCGCGCAGGAACAGGTGGTGTTCGCCGCCGCCCCTGCCGCGCTCGACCGCGAACAGGTCGGGCACCCAGGTCAGGCCGTCGCGGATGGCGCGGTACAGCTCGCTCAGCGACCGGTACGGCCCGCCGCTCGGTCGTTCGTCGTGGGGTTCCTCGATGGCGATGAACCGCTGCACGCTGCCGAGGTGCAGTGGTTCGAGCGCGAAGTCCACCGGCAGCGGCAGGCGGGCGTTGATCGTGGTGAAGTCCACCTCGGGCACGTGGAACGGCTCGCCCACGGCCATGAGGATGTTGTTGACCACCAGGTAGTGCGCCATCTCCTCGCGGGCGACCCCGAGCAGGCCACCGCGGATCCCGGTGTGCAGCGTCTGCCCGCCGTCGCCGCAGGCGAGTTCGAGTTGTTCCGCCGTCCACCGGCCCTCGCGCACCCACGCCGCGCCGACGCCGTAGGTCGGCACGGAGTACGCCGCGTAGAGGTACTGCAGCATTACCGCCAGTTCGAGGGTGACGGCCTGGCGCAGCGCGGCGATCAGCGCGGCGCGGGTGGTGAGCGGTGGTGTCCACGATGTCTCCGCCGCGATCGGGCGCGGCGCCCGTTGCTGTTGGCGGCGCAGGTACTTCAGCAGCAGCCGCGCTTTCGGCGCCGACAGGTCCCTGGTGGGCGGCATGTAGTAGGTCTTGCCCTTGTTGCGCGGGTCGCACATCTGCCACATCAGCGTCGCGTAGGTCTCGACCTTGCATCGATCGGCGAGGCTGAACACCTCGGTGCGCATGAACGAGGACACCAGCTCGTAGTAGGCCAGGACCTTCTCGTGCACGAGCTCGAAGGTGACATCCTGTTCGGGGATGTCGTCGAGCTCCCAGTCGTCGGGCAGCACCCGGACCGCGACGACGCCGTGCAGTCCGAGCTCGACCCGGGCGACACCGGCCCGGAGCCCGCGGACGGTGAAGCCGCCGAGACCGGTGCCGTCTACGTCGACCTCGCCGATCGCGAGCAGGTCGTGCCGGCTGCGCACGACGGGGGCAACCGGGTGCGGCCTGCCCCGCAGGAACGCCCGGAACGTCACCCGGGCGTCGTGCTCCGGGGTGCCGTCGGTGTGGTCGAGGACCAGGGCGGCGTCGTCGGATTGGACGTTGAGCTCGACTTCGCGCAGCAGCTCCACCGGGTGGCCGTGCCCGTCGAGGCGGACCACCCGCAGCGCCTGGTCGTTCGCCGCCCGCGCCCCGGACGCCGCGGGCACGGTGACGATCCCGCTGGTCAGCGCGTGCTCGTGCACCTTCTCGGGCACGGTCGCGACCAGCTCGTCGGACTCGACCGTACGGAGCAGCAGGTCGCCACCGCGCCAGGGCCGCGGCACGGCTGTGATCAGGTTGAACGTGACATGCGTCGGCGTCACGTCGACGCTGAGGGTGTGCAAGCCGGTGCGCTCGCCGCACGGCACGAGCAGCCGCCCGGCGGGGTGGGTGCGCAGTTCCGCCGCGCGCCACGGCGCGATGGTTCCCCGCAGCCGCCAGAGGTTCGGCGTGTCCGGCGCGGTGGGCGGGGACATGTGGCTGAGCGCGAACTGGACCACCAGCCCGTCGCCTGCCGCGGCTTTCAGGTGCTCGACCGCGGGGGAGGTCCCGTCCAGCCACCGCGGCTCCTCGACCACGAACTGGTAGACCATCGACCTGCTCAGCTCCGCCGCCAGGAAGTGCTCGCCGACGTCGGGCACGTGGTCCGGGTTCTGCCACCGCGGCGGTGACGTGCCCGCCACCTGCCCGCTGACCGCGTACCCGACGTCGTGCGACCGCCCGGCGCGGCCGAAGCCGAATTGGCCGACCACCAGGGTCATCGTGTCCGCGGCGGTCGGGTCGACGTCGAAGACCCGTGCCCGGTTGACGGTGGTCGCGAGGTACTCGTTGTGGTGGCCCCACACGTCCACGCAGCGGCCCACCAGCGGGTCGTTTGGGTCCAGCCGACCGGTCTCGCGCTCCACCCCGGTGATCGTCGCGTCGATCGCGAAGTGCCCGCTGCCGCCGAAGTTCCAGCCCGCGGTCGCGCTGAACACCCCGTCGGGGCACGGCCGGCCCGCCGCGTCGTACCGGGGGCCCCGGTCCACCAGGTACTCGTGGTACTCGCGGGCCGGCCGCCCCACCGGGAACGGGCCGCTGTCGGTGAGCGCGGTATTGGTGATGATGTCGACCAGGCCGCTGCGCGGTCCGGTGGGCAGGCTGGTCCGCGCCGTGCCGCCGAAGTGCAGCCGGGGCAGGTTGAATACGCTCACGGCCGCTCCAGGACAGCGCCCCGAGCCGGATCCGACCTGCTCATCGGCACCTCCGCAACGCAATCGCGACCCGCACCGGAATCGGCTCCCGGCTCCCACGGTGTGCGGACCCCGGCCCACCCTGCAACTCGGTTCCGCGCCGGTCACCCGAAAATTCCACCATTGGAGCGGCGATCCGAACCGGCGTCACCCAGCGGGATCGCCCTGTGAGCAGACCTGACCGACGAAGCCGCGGTGGTTACCGGTGAACGTCCAGTCGTGCGGCAACCAACTCCGACCGATCCGCCACACCTCGTCCCTCACGAAACCAAACCGCGCCGCCGCCCACGCCATCGTCACCGACCATGCCGGAATGCTCGCCGCCGGATCCCTTCTCAACCGGGCTCGCCGCGAACACGGCCTGTTGAAGACGAGCCTTTGGGCTAATGCGGCAGCCGCAGTGTGGGATGTTTGTCGCGTTGTCGCTGGTAGTGGCTGTGGCGGGCGCGGGTTTGGTGGCGTCGTCGCCAGTGTGACCAGTGATCGGTGTGTGTTTGCGGGTGTGCGGGGTCGGTGCTGGTGGCCCAGAGTCGTCTGATTTCGTTGCAGGACAGTGGGATCAGGCCCGCTGTTCCAAAATCGACACTGAATCGCCCCTAGAGCCCCGGACACGAAAAAGCCCAGGCCACTTGGCCTGGGCTTGTGCTCCCCCGCTTGGACTCGAACCAAGAACCCTCCGGTTAACAGCCGAATGCTCTGCCAGTTGAGCTACAGGGG
The DNA here is from genome assembly GCF_040682875.1 of Amycolatopsis sp. NPDC051071. Lineage (NCBI taxonomy): Bacteria > Bacillati > Actinomycetota > Actinomycetes > Pseudonocardiales > Pseudonocardiaceae > Amycolatopsis > Amycolatopsis sp. NPDC051071. The sequence goes on from NZ_JBFBBY010000040.1 coordinate 51,590, forward strand.
ATTGCTCTTCGCACCGGCTGGATCGCTCCGACCGATGAGAGAACTTTAGCCGATGCCCCCTTGCGCCCGCACACCCACCCCCCGGTTTCGGAGTGACCTCGTCAAAGTCGGTTTTTGAGGGACAATGACAGCCGGACCAAGATCGAACGGAGGCGATGACTCGGATGAAGATGTTCCTGCTGGGCGCGGCCGCGGGCTACGTGTTGGGCGCGAAGGCCGGCCGGGGACGGTACGAGCAGATCGTGCGGACCTACCGCAAGATCGCCGACCACCCCATGGTGCAGGGCGCAGCCGGGGTCGCCCGCGCCAAGGTCGGTGAGAAGTTCGGGCGGGCTCAGCGCTGACCCGGCGCCCTGACGAACCGAAGGGGCCCTAATGCGACGAAGGGCCCCTTCGCCACTTTTGACCGGGGGAAAGTCCCCGTCAAGGCACGACGGCGACCACGAAGACGCGCCGGAACTCGAACCAGGTCGTCCCATCGGAGCGCGGCGGGTAGGCCTCGTTCAGCTTGCGGGCGATCTGTGCCCGGAAGTGGTCCCAGTCCGCGCCCGGCAGGGCCTCCTTGACCGGCCGGAGTGAGGTGCCGGTGATCCATTCGAGTACGGCGTTCTCCCCGGTCAGTCGCTGCGAGTACGTCGTCTCCCAGGCGTCGACGGCGCATCCGGAGTCGGCGAGCAGGTTCCCGTAACCGAGCGGGCTCTCGACGGCCTCGTTCTCCCGCAGCACGACGCCGTCGAGGCGCGAAGCCCACTCCTCGGTGCGCGCGAGCTCCCGGACCAGCGAATGCGAGGGGGCGTCGAAGTTGCCGGGGACCTGGAACGCGAGCGTCGCTCCCGACGGGAGGCGGTCCACCCAGTGGCGAAGCAGGACACGGTGCTCCGGGACCCACTGGAGCACGGCGTTCGAGATGACCACGTCGGTGTCCGGCTCGGGCACCCAGTCGTTGACGTCCAAGACTCGCGCGTCGATACCGCGCGAGCGCGCGGCCTCGACCATTTCGGGTGAACTGTCACTCGCCTCGATGATCGCGTCCGGCCAGCGTTCCGCGAGGACGGCGGTCAGATTGCCTGGTCCACAGCCCAGGTCGGCGACGCGGCGAGGTCTGCCTGCCGGTATCCGCCCGACGAGGTCGTGGAACGGCCGGGCCCGCAGATCGGCGTAGTCGAGATATTTGGCCGGATCCCACATGGCGCCTCCCAGCGATACAGTACGATCGTACTGCTAGCCGCGTGGCTTAGCCAGTTTCTCCGCCGCTTCCTCGGCGATCGCCTTGATCAGGTCGAGGTCGGTGCCCGGGTCGGGCCGCACCTGCAGCACCGTGCCGTCCCGGCCGGGGACCTTGCGCTCGACGAACCACGCTCCCCCGGTCCCGAGGTCCTTGCGATGCCGCTCCCGGACCGAGCCGTCGACCCGCTGACGCACCAGGAACGGGACCTTGCCCGGCCGGGCGAGCTTGAACCGCACCGGGGATTTGTCGGCCAGCAACACGGCCTTCCCCGCGACGGCGGCCTCCTCGGACTCGGTCAGCGTGAACACCCCGGCCGACCACGCCGCCTTGCCGACCAGATGCCAGCCGACCCGGCGAGGACCCCCGTCAGCGGGGACCCACAGGCCGAGCTGCGTCACGAGCAGATACCCGCCGCCCTCGACCGGAGCACTCCCGACGACGTGCTCGCCATCGTCCAGGGTGCCTTCGAAATCCGCCGGAACACGGTCACCCAGCAGGTGGCTCAGCCAGCCCATTGCCTCAGTCCATTCCGCCGATGGCCTGTTCCTTCAATGCCTTCCGGTACTGCTCCAGTGCGACGAGGTCGCCGAACAGCGCGCGGTAGTCGTCCGGTGCCTCGACCGGCGAAAGCCGCTGAAGCTTCGACTTGATCTCGTTGATCTGGCGGCCGACCATGCTCTCCTGCACGGCCGCGAGCTGCGCGGAGATATACCGTGAGTCGACCTCGCCCTTGGCGCGCAACGGTTCCACCGAAAGCTCGCTGAGCACCCTTCGCACCGTCCCTTGTGGACAGTGCGGGGTGGCGGCGTCGATCAGGGCCGGCCCGGTCAGCCCGGAACCCGCTCCTCCGGCGGCCAGCAGTGCCTTGTGGATGGCGACGTAGACCGGATGGAGGAACGCGTCCTCGGGGAGCGCGTCGTACTCGGCCCCGGCGAGCATCGGCTGCTGCAACGCCGCTTTGAGCGCCTCGCGCTGGGCGATGAACCGCGGATCGCCGGGCGCGGGCCTCGGCAGATCCTCTTCCATGGTGGTGGTGGCCGCCTGTGCGGGGCGGCGGACCTCGACGGTGGAGGACCGTTTCGCCGAGGCCCCCGCGCTGCCGCGGACCCGGTTCACCACCTGCGCCGCGTCCTGCCAGCCGACCCACCAGGCGAGTTTCGACGCGTAGCCGTCCCGGCTGGCGCGGTCCTTGATGCCCGCGACCATCGGGACGGTCTTCTGCAGTGCCGCGACCTGTCCGTCGACGGAGTCGAGGTCGAACGCCTTGAGCATGCTTTTGATCGCGAATTCGAACAGCGGGATCCGCCGCGCGACCAGGTCACGCACGGCGGTGTCGCCCTTGGCGAGTCGCAGTTCGCAGGGGTCCATCCCGTCGGGGGCGACAGCGATGTACGTCTGCCCGGCGAAGGTCTGCTCGCCTTCGAAGGCCTTCAGCGCCGCCTTCTGCCCGGCTTCGTCACCGTCGAAGGTGAAGATCACTTCGCCGCGGAAGGCGTCGTCGTCCATCATCAGCCGCCGGAGGACCTTCATGTGGTCCTCGCCGAACGCCGTCCCCGACGACGCGACGGCCGTCGGCACCCCGGCGGCGTGCATCGCCATCACGTCGGTGTAGCCCTCGACCACGACCACCTGGTGCCGTTTCGCGATCTCGCGTTTGGCCAGGTCGAGGCCGAACATCACCTGCGACTTCTTGTAGATCGGCGATTCGGCGGTGTTCAGGTACTTCGCCGAGACGCGGTCGTCGTCGTACAGCCGCCGCGCGCCGAACCCGACGACCTCGTTGCCGACGTCGCGGATGGGCCAGAGCAGCCGCCGGTTGAACCGGTCCATCGGCCCGCGCTGCCCTTCCTTGGCCAGCCCGGCAGTGAGCAGTTCCTTGACCTCGAACCCGCGGTTGAGCAGATGCTTGGTGAGCTTGTCCCAGCCCGCCGGCGCGTAGCCGCAGCCGAACGTCTGCGCCGCGGCCGCGTCGAAGCCACGCTCGGACAGGAAGTCACGGGCCGTGCGCGCGTCCGGCGTCAGCAACTGCTCGGCGTAGAACTCCTGTGCCGCGCGGTGCGCCTCGATCAGCCGGGCCCGGGTGCCGCGATCGCGCTGGACACTCCCGCCGCCGCCTTCGTAGGTCAGCCGGAACCCCGCGCGATCCGCGAGCCGCTCGACGGCCTCCACGAACGAGATCAGGTCCATCTTCTGAATGAACTTGATCACGTCGCCGCCTTCACCACAGCCGAAGCAGTGGAAGGTCCCGTGCGTGGGGCGCACGTTGAACGACGGGGTCTTCTCGTTGTGGAACGGGCAAAGCCCCTTGAGGCTGCCGCCACCGGCGTTACGGAGGGACACGTAGTCGCCGATGACCTCGTCGATCCGGTTGCGCTCGCGCACCTCCGCGATGTCGCTCTCCCGAATCCGTCCTGCCACACCCCTACCTTAGTTCTTCCTTCCGGAGCACCGTGCGGCACACTCGGGGAATGAGCACCGCGCTGGATGAACTCGCCGGGAAGTTCGCCGCACTGCGGCCGCATCTGGTGTCGGTCGCGTACCGGCTCACCGGCGCGCTGTCCGACGCCGAGGACGCCGTCCAGGAGTCGTGGCTGCGGCTGAGCGGACTGGACGAGCGGCGCCGGTCCGCGATCGAAGACCACAAAGGCTGGCTCACGACGGTCGTCAGCCGGATCTGCCTCGACCGGCTGCGGTCGGCCGTGGTGCGCCGCGAGCGGTACGTCGGCGAATGGCTGCCCGAGCCGGTGCTCGGCCCGCTGGGCACGCCGCCGTCGGAGGATCCGCTGACCATCGCCGTCCGCGACGACGGGATGCGGATGGCGGCCATGGTCGTCCTCGACCGGCTGACGCCCGAGCAGCGCGTGGCGTTCGTCCTGCACGACGCGTTCGCGGTGCCCTTCGCCGAGATCGCCGAGATCCTGGGCTGCACCGCGGAGGCCGCGCGTCAGCACGGTTCCCGCGGGCGCCGCGCGCTCGCCGACGCCGACCCGCCGCCCCGGACCGCCTTGGCCGAACAACAGCAGATCATCGAGAAGTTCATGACCGCGATGCTCACCGGCGACATCAAGGCCGTGGCCGAGGTCCTGCATCCGGACGTCATCCTCGTCGGCGACGGCGGCGGCAAGGCGCGCACGGCAGTGCATACGGTCGCCGGTTTCGACAAGGTCTTCCGGCTGTTCCAGGGACTCATGCGGACGTACGACCCGGCCGGGATCGAGCAGGCCCGGCCCGCGCTGGTCAACGGCGACCTCGGGTTCTACATCCCGCCTCAGGCCGCCTCGGCGGAGTACCGGGCGCTCGACGAGCACGTCGACGCGTTCGTCATCCGGGACGGGCGGATCGTCGCGATCTACGACATGGCGAACCCGGACAAGCTCACCACCGCTCGCACCCGCGTCGGCCCCTGACCGCGTCCAGCCCTCTGGTCGCGGTCGTATACGAGCGCCAGGATTGTCGTGCGGGACTGTGTGGATCTTGGATCATCCAACGCGCCGAAATCCACACGCCGTACTCGCGTGCTTGAGCGCGAGTGCGGTGCCGGTCGTGAAGCGTCAGGGAAGCGGGACGCGGCAGGCGTCGCCTGATGTGAAGCCCTGCGCGGCGATGCCGAGTGCGCTGTTCATCCGGGCGCGCGAGTTCTCGAGCGCGATCTGGTAGGTCAGCTCGATGACACCCTTGCGCCCGAACTCGCGTTCCAGTTCGGCGACCTGCCCGTCGGTGACGGTCACCGGGCTGGCGGTCATCGCGTCGGCGTACGCGAGCGCGAGCCGTTCCTGGTCGGTGAACGCGGGCGACTTCGCGTAGTCGTCGATGTTCTTCAGCCGGTCGATGTCGAGCCCGTCGTGCAGTTGCAGCATGGTCCCGAAGTCGATGCACCACGAGCAGCCGAGCTGGGTCGCGACCCGGTAGACGGCCAGCTCGCGCACATTCGACGGCACGCTCTTGCTGGCCTTCTCGACCAGCAGTTCGTGCAGCCCGTTCGCCTTGAACAGGCCGGGGTGGTGCGCGACGACCGCCATCGGCTCGGGCACGGCGCCGAAGCGTTTCCCGGCGAATTTGTAGAACAGCTTCAGCAGGAAGCCGGCGTCGGCGGTCTTGACGGCGGGAATGCGCGGCATGGGGTCCTCCTCGTGCGGTTGCGGTCAGAGGGTGGACGAGGTGGCCCGCGCGGACGTGACACGACCCAGGGTGACGTGAGCCACGCCCACTTCACCGCCGAGTGGGACGAAGAGCGGAACTTAGGAGTCGGTACGCTGTCGAACCCGACTTTGGTGTTCGGCCGCCCGGCCAATATCGATTAGCCTTTTCGCCGGAACACCCATTCGATCATCGAAGGTACGCTTCGATCAGCATTCCGTTCGACACAACCGGTGCCACCACATCGGTCTATTCGGCGATCCCTCCGCACACTCCCCACCGGAGGAAACACATGGACTACCTCGTCATCGGCGCCGGTCCGGCTGGTCTGCAACTCGGACATTTCCTCCAGCGGGCCGGAAGAGAGCATTTCGTCCGGACACCGGCTGGACCGACCCCGAACTGAATCTCCGGATGGACTGGAACTCCCTGCTCTCCGACGACCGGATCTGCGCATCACCCACTACACCGAGGAGTTCGTGGCGGTGACCGCGGGCGCGCTGATCTTCACCGGCGTGTTCACGCTGTTCTACTAGCCGTGGCGGGAGGTTCGGTGTCGTTCGGGTGTCTATGAAGGATTTGGGACACTCAAAGTCCCAAATCCTTCATAGCGCGAACTCCATGATCCGGTGCCCGA
>NZ_JBFBBY010000041.1:0-57418 GCF_040682875.1 Amycolatopsis sp. NPDC051071
CGCGGTTGTTTAGTCGCCCCCCACCCCCCCCCCCAAACCCACCCCCCCCCCCCGACCCGCTCGGTACCGGCGCCCGTGTGCTCGCCTGAGGTACAGGAAGGCCCCCTTCCTTGCGCCTAGGTACAGGAAGGGGGCCTTCATGTACTGCGGTTGCGCGTGAAGGCCCCCTTCCCTCGGCTGAGCCGAGGGAAGGAGTCCTTCACGCGCGACCACGGGATCGCCGTTCACCTGGCTCCAGTAGGTTGCCGAATATGACAGCGTTGCCATCGGACGTCCCGGAAGAGGTGTTGCGCACCTCGATCGTCGACCGGTTGTTCGCCCGCGCGGATGACCCGCGGCCGCTGTTCACGCACCAGGACCACGGCAACGGCGTGGAGCACACCGTCACCTGGGCGGATTTCGTCAGCCGGGTGAGGCAGGTCGCCGGGGAGCTGCGCCGGGTAGCCGAACCGGGTGATCGCGCCGCCGTGCTCACCGGTCAGGACCTGAACTACCCCCTCGCGTTCTTCGGCGCCCTCGCCGCCGGTCTGGTGGCGGTGCCGTTGATGGCGCCGGGCAGCCACGCCCAGCGAAGCAGGCTCGCCGGTGTGCTGGCGGACTGCGGCGCGCGGGTCTGGCTGACGTCGTCGGCGGCGGCCGCGAAAACCCGCGAAGCCGGGACACCCGAACGGCTCGTGGTGGTCGACGAACTTTCCGGCCCCGGCGCCGATCCACTGCCGGTCGCCCCCGAAAGCCCCGCCTACCTGCAGTACACGTCCGGGTCGACGCGCGAACCGGCCGGTGCGGTGATCCCGCACCGGGCGATCGCCGCGGCCTGCTGGCAGGCGGGCCGTGCCTACGCCGTCGACGAAGGCACGACCTGCGCCGGCTGGATCCCGTTCTTCCACGACATGGGTCTGATCCAGCTGCTGTGCCTTCCCGTCTTCGCCGGCGCGCGGTCGGTGTTCATGGCACCCGCCGAGTTCGTGCACCGGCCCGCCCGCTGGCTGCGTCAGCTGGCGGATCACCCGTCCGTGTTCACCGCCGCACCCAACTTCGCGTTCGACCTGGCCGCCGACGCCGCCGCACAGGCCGGGGACGGACTCGACCTGTCCGGCGTGCGCGTCGCGCTCAACGGCAGTGAGCCGATCCGGCCGGGCACGGTCGCGCGATTCCAGGAGGTCTTCGGGCCACTCGGGTTCCGGCCCGAGGCCCACCGCCCGTCCTACGGCCTCGCCGAAGCGACGGTGTACGTCGCGAGCGCGGACGCGGAGGGACCGCGGGGTGCGACGTTCGACCGCGAAGCCCTCGCGCAGGGCAAGGCGATCGAGGTACCGGACGGCGTGGAGCTCGTCTCGGTCGGCCGCCCGCTCGGGCAGCGGGTGCGAATCGTCCGCGACGGCGTGGCGCGGCCCGAAGGATTGGCCGGGGAGATCTGGATCCATGGCCCGAACGTCGCGACCGGGTATTGGGGGCGCGGCGACGCGGACGCGTTCGACGCCGAACTCGACGGCGTCGGCGGGTGGCTGCGTACCGGCGACCTCGGCCTCTTCCACCGCGGCGACCTTTACATCACCGGCAGGCTCAAGGACCTCATCGTCATCGACGGCCGCAACTTCCACCCGCAGGACATCGAAGCGGTGGCGGGCGCGGCCCATCCGGACGTCCGCCGCGACCGGGTCGCCGCCTTCGGGGTGACGGACGAGAAAGGCGAAGGGGCAGTGGTCGTGGCCGAATGGGCAAAGGATGCCGCCGGTCACCGGAAAGAGGTCACCAGGGCCGTCCTACAGGCCGTGTCACGCGAATACGACCTCACCTTGCGCTCGGTACGCCTCGTCGCGCCCGGCGAGTTGCCGCGTACCTCCAGCGGCAAGATAGCCCGGTCCGCCACTAAATCACGTTATAGTCGGGCCGATGGTTGATCACCGCGCCGACGTCGTGAAAGTCGTCAGTGAGACTTTCCGGCTCGACCCCGCCGTCATCGAACACGACGCGCCGCTCGAGGAGCTGGGCATCGACTCCAAGGGCCGGATCAAGTTGTTGTCGGCGCTGGAGATCTATTACGACGTGTCCATTGAACTGGACCAGCTCGACCGGTTCACCGACATCGCTTCGGTGACCGAAGTGCTCGCCGAGGCGCTCGGCGGCAAGACCGGCGTATCTGACGAGAGGCTGAAATGAGCGGGGGCTACACCGCGGCGACCGAAGCATTGTCGTCGGCTTCGAAGAAAATCGGCAAGCTCACGGAGCAGTTGCTCGAAGACAATCCGGATCTGTCGAGCACACCGGTGAACGCGGCCGGTTTCGGCCAGGCCCACGGCGACCACGCGGGGAAGTACACCGCCGGCGTGAAAGCGCTGTGGGACTCGATCAACGGCTACAGCACCCAGCTCGGCTCCTTCGGCACGAACCTCGGTAGCGCGGGCACCGCCTACGGCACCAACGAAGACGAGCAAAAAGACGCCATCAACAAGGCAGGAAACCTCTGATGGCCGCGACCTGGACCGACGTCAAGGCCGTCCTCGACAACCCGAGCGTGCCGCCTGACAAGAAGACCCTGCTCATCAGCAGCTGGATGCGGACGCATCCGGCCCCGCCGCCGTGGGCGGACCAGGAGCCGGAGGAGATCAAGCAGAAGCGGAAGGAAGCGGAGAAGTACGCGAAGTCCTTCAACGCCAACCCGCTGCTCTCCAGCGAGGACGTCGACAAGGTCTACGCCTCGGCGAAGAACTCCGGCGACCAGGCGAGCTACAACCAGCGCGAAGAATCGAAAGCCGTCAAGGACGGCGACAAGAAACTCGACGGCGCCAAGGAGCCCGCGGCCGACGGCGGCGGGACCAAGACGTCCGACGAGCTGTTCGACGCCGCCGCGCCGGCGCTCAAAGTGTTCCAGACCTTCGGTTCCCTGCTGGCGAAGCTCCCGGACGACTGCCGGGGGAACACCCGCGCGCTCGACTTCGACAAGGACATCAAGAAACCCTTCGACGAGCAGCGCGGCATCAACTTCAAGAACTTCGTCGACGATGCCGCCCACTTCAAGACCGGCTCGACCACCGTCGAGCGGACCGTGAAGGACACCGGTTCCGAGCTGGGCGGCCTGTTCCAGAGCTGGACCGGCAAGGGCGCGGACGCGGCTTCGGACAATTACAACGAGAAGATCCTGCCGAAGGCGAACAAGCTCTCCCAGACCCTCGAAACCGCGAGCGAAGCGACGCTGCACACCACCAAGACGGTTTTCGACCTGTGCAAGGACAAGGCTGACACGGTCGTCAAACTGCACAGGGACCTGGTGGGCCGCGCGGACTTCGCGATGGCACAGAAGGTCGTCGCCATCGCCAGTGGTGAGAAGAGCGGCAAGGAAGACCTGGCCGCGATCGCGGGCTGGATGGACGTCAACTTCGGTTCCAACCTGGTCGAATCGTTGAACGACGACGGCTGCTGCGACGACGACGAGTTCAAGAAAGCGGGCCAGAACCTCGCCAAGCAGTGGGTGCAGCGGCAGTTCAACCCGGAGATGTGGAACGAGATCTACGAGGGTTTCACCAAAACCTGCTCGGACACCAAGGAGCACGTCAACAAGGCGTATGACGAACTCGACAAGGTGATGGGCAAGGTCAAGAACGAGTTCGAAGGCGCGGGCAAGGACGGCAAGGGCGGCGACGGCAAAGGCGGCGCGGGTGGCGCGGGTGGCCCCGGCGGCGGCAAGGGCGGCGGTCCCGGCGGCGGTTCGGGTACCGGCGGCCAGGGCGGCCCCGGTGACGGCGAGGGTGTCGGTAAGGGCGGCAGCGGGCAGGGCGGCCCCGGTGACGGCTCCGGCGGCTCGGGCAGCGGCTCGGGCTCGGGCGGTGGTTCGGGCAGCGGTTCGGGCTCCGGCAGCGGTTCGGGCTCCGGCGGCGGTTCCGGCTCGGGTTCTGGCGGTGGCTCCGGTAGCGGTTCAGGCTCCGGTAGCGGGTCGGGTGGTTCCGGTGGCGGCGTACCCAACGTCCCGCCGATCCCCGAAGGCGGCTCGGGCGGCACCGAAGGTCAGGGCACCGGCGGTTCGGGCTCCGGTTCCGGCAGCGGTTCCGGCAGCGGTTCCGGCAGTGGTTCCGGCAGTGGCTCGGGCGGCTCCGGCCCGCCTCCGAAGCTGCCGGACCTGAACGGGCCTTCGGGCGGCGGCTCCGGCGGCGGTGGCCTCGACGGTCCGGGCAAGGGCGACACGACGCCGTCGAACTCTGGCGAAGACCAGGAAAAAGCGGCAGCCGAGGCGAAGAAGAGTGAAATGGCCGCTGCCGCCGAAGCGGCGAAGAAGCAGGCGTCCGAAGCGCTGGGCAAACTCGGCGATGGTCCCACCGGCGGGTCCGGCCTCGGTGGCGATTCGGGTTCCGGCGGCGGCGTGGGTGGCGGTCTGGGTGGCGGCACCGGCGGTGGTTCCAGCGGCGGCTCCGGCCTCGGTGACACCCCGGGTTCCGAGAACTCCGACGCCAAGGCGGCCGCCGACAAGGCCATGGAAGACGCGAAGAAGCAGGCTGCCGAAGCACTGGACAAGGTAGGCGGCGACCTACCCGGCGGCGGCGGCGACAAGCCGTCCATCGGCGACAAGCTCGGTGACGACAAACCCGGCGAGGACGGCGACAAGCTGACCGGCGACAAGCCGGGCGAAGACGGTAAAGACAAAGACGACGACGAACGTGAAGTCCTCAAGGTCAAGCAGGGTGACAAGACCTTCGAGATGTCCGAGCCGGACAAGGACGGCAAGATGGACATCAAGGTCGGCGACGGTTCCGGGCCTGCCAAGGACTTCAAGCTCGACTGGCCCGCGGACGGCGACAAGACCGGTCTGGGCGCCGCCCCCGACGGCAAGCAGGGCGACGACGACGTCCACCGCCCCGGCGCGGACGGCAAGATCCACATCAAGGACGGCGATCTGAACATCACCGCCGAACGTCCTGACGGCCCGAACGGCCCGACGGTCGTCACCGTCGACGACGGCACCGGCAAGCCGACCACGTACACCCTCGGCGACGAGGACTCGCCCAAGGACAAGGCGACCTACCCGGTCTCCCCCACTTCCGACCTGAAGCCCAACGACCTCCGCCAGCCGCCGGCCCCGCACATCATGGACACCGGCGGCCCTGGCCCTGGCCTCGGCGGAGGAGACAGCGGCCCCGGTGACGGTGGTGGCAGCGGCGGCAGTGGTGGTGGTGGCGGCGGCCACACCGGCGGTGCCAGTGGGATCGCCACCCCCTTGAACGTCGATTCGGCGCCCAGCGCGGTCGGGGAATCCTCGTCCTTGACCGACGGTGCCCACACCGGTGCCGGGACACACCAGCCGCAGCCTGCCCAACCGGCGTCCGCTCCCACGGCCGCGGCGATGGGCGGGGCCCCCGGCCAGTCGATGGGTGGCGGCGCGATGCCCCCGATGGGCGGGATGGGTGGCGGCGGCGCGGGCGGCGGTGGCGGCGGCGATCAGGAACGCGGCAACCGGGCGTACCGCATCGAAGGCGAAGTATTCGATCAGCTCAACGAGCCCACCGGCCGGATCACCGGTTCCCTACTGGACGACGAGGAGCTGCCGGCCACCCGTAAGCGGTGACCGGCGGCAGGGAGAACGCATGAGCGCCGACGAAACCGCAAGTATGAAGGCGACCTTGGACGGCCTCGTCCGCGAGCAGCGCGACCGCCGTGCCCTGCGGGAACAACGGGCCGACGAGAGCAAGGCCCGCGCGCAGGAGTTCATGACCAAGCAGGTCCAGACCGCCCAGCGCTACGTCGAGCATCGCCGGGAGCTGGGGAAACGCAAGACGAAGTCCGGATGGAGCACCGACCGGCCGGATACGGGGTCGACGTTCGACGAGCCGGTCGAACTCCCGGGCACGGAACCGGCTGACCAGTCCCCTCCCGCGACGCCCGGCCGTCCGGCGCAGGAGAGTCCCCGGCGGACGCGTCGCCCGCGTGCGGCCGAGGTGGACGACGAGGACGACGCCTTCCTCAACAACCGCTGGCGCGAGTGAGGGGATTCGCCCCGGGCCACAGGCAGGGTGCCGCCGCGGCGGCACCCTGCCCCGTCTGACCCTGCCCCGTCTGACCCTGCCCCGTCTGACGGGACCTGGCGGCCTGCCACGACCCCTGCCGCTCGTTCGGCGGCTTGTCGCAGTACGCGTAGGTGATCTCGACCACGACTTCGACAGCCACTTCAATACGCCCCAGAACGCCCGAAGGCCCCCACCCGGTACGGGCAGGGGCCTTCGGTGTGGAGAAACGTCAGATGGCGGTGACGCGCTGGGCCTGCGGGCCCTTCTGGCCCTGGCCGATCTCGAACTCCACGCGCTGCCCTTCGTCCAGGGACTTGAAGCCGTTCCCCTGGATTTCCGAGTAGTGCACGAACACGTCCGGTCCGCCGTCGTCCTGCGCGATGAAGCCGAAGCCCTTTTCGCCGTTAAACCACTTCACGCTGCCCTGAGCCATACTTTTACCTGCTCTTCATAGTGAGTCGGAGCGCATTCGATGCCCCGATCTCTGGTCCCATTCTCGCAGGCGCCGCCAAGGTGCACGCGACGCACACCGCGAGTGGGTGAAACCGATCCTACTCTATGCCCACCCAGTCCCGACAGTTCCACTGGTCAAAGGCACCTAGCCGAAAAGTGCTCACGTCCTTGAAGACACGAAAAAAGTACTGTGTCAAATATCACTCTCGCTGGTACGAGCGTGCCGGGACGCAGGAAGCACGCCGCGCGGAGGGTCCTGACCACGATCGTGGCGTCGGCGGCGCTGCCGACGCCACGACTGCCGCGGCGACCACTGACCGCTTGCCGTGATCCGGCCGGGCGGGTCCTTCTGCCCGGTAACGTCATCGACGCGACGTTTGACCGAGTCGACGGGGTACGGGTGGCGGTGCGAAGCCATGCGGCCGCTGAACGGCTTCGGACGCCGTCAGTGTCGCGACCCTGCCGCCCCTCGGGGCGATCTCCCTGCCGCGGGCCTCGGACGGCGAGTCCGGCGCCGTCTCGACATCGCCGCGCCGGTTGGCGCACCCCCTCATACCCGCGCCAACCGACGGCGACCAGCTGAATTCACGACCGACACGACCGAATCAAGGGATCTGTCCGATTCTTTGCCGTTGGACCGCGGTTTCAGTGGTTACTTCCCAAGAATTCCACCCCTTGCCGACTCGCGGCAAGTGTTTCCTGTTTCCAGCCGGAAAGAAACGCGTCAGTAGTTCTCCGCACTCGGACATCTTTCGCGATGATCAACTGGACAACGCACTGCCCGACTGGCCAGGATTACACGCTCACGCGAGGGACGGGGAGATTCTGTGGACGTCAGCACGGGCGATCTGGTCAGTGAACTGAAGATACTGCGCAAAGGGCGCGGGGTGGCCATGCCTCAGCTCGCCGAGCGGGTGGGCCCCGCACTCCGCGCGATATGCCGGCTCGCCGTCGAAGACAACGCCACCGAGACTCGCCGTAAGATTTCGGAACGGCTGACGATACTGAGCACCGAATTGCCCGACGATCTACGGACGGTCGTCCTGGCCGCGTTCGGGTTGGCACCGGACGCACGGATGCCGTTCTACCAGGATCGGGTGCATTGGGCGGCCGCCAGAATCGATCGCGACGACCGGACAGCGCGTCGTCGGATCGATGTCGGCATCACCCAGCTCGCCGAACTCGCGATCAGCGCGCTGGCAACGGATTCCGTGACAACGCGCAGAGAACACCAGTGGCACACCGAGGAGTTGCGGGTCGCGCTGGCCGCTGACCGGCCGATGCCGGAGGCCTTCGAATTCCGCCGGGTGGTGGCAGACACCGACGACCTCACCGAACTCGATCTCGCGTTGACCCTGACGGCGCCGCCTTCGCCTCGCTCTCGGGCACGGAAGGACGACCGCGACGTCGACGTCTTTCATGGCGGGATACTCACCAGTCGCCGGAAGGAGTCTTCCGACCGGTTCGGGCTGGCCCTCAAACTACCCCTCACTTTGAACCAAGGCGACCGGCATGAAATCGCGTTGCGTTTTCGAGCGACGATCGAACCGCATTACGTATGTGTCCCTCGGCATCCTTGCGATTTGTTCGACTTGCACGTCCGGCTCGGCAACGAGAGAGCGCCTCGCGAGGTGATTTTATTGGACAAGGCCTTTCAGGACCGTCCAGACCTTCAACGTGCGCATGATCTGGTCGTGGGCGCGAGACGGCGATTGCCGAATCCTCCAGTCGGGCGGGTCCTGGAAGGAAGGGCGTATCGGCCCGCACCCTTCCGTTTCGGAACTGCGGCTTTGCTGAATACATTCCATGGACGATTGAAGGGAAGTTACTCATGAGCAAGCACCGGAGGTGGGCGGCCGCGCTCGTCGCGGCGCTGGGCACCCTCAGTGTGACGACACTGGCCACGGCTACCGACGCCGTCGCCGCCGAGAGCGCCGGTTTCGCACCCGCGGAAGCCGCGCCGTCGTGCTTTTCGTTGAAGCAGTGGGATGACTGGACGGTGACCGGGTACCGGTCCCATGCCGAGATCATGAACAACTGCAAGTTCCTTTATCGCGTGCGGCTGATCTGGAACAACGATTTCGACGGATCATGCAAGTCGGTGCTCGCCGGCTCGGGATTCGGCGAATGGCGCCAGGGCTACGTGCCGTCGGTCAGTGAAATCCGGCTCTGCTAGTTGAGGGATAAGCCGCTCACCTTGTCCATGAAGGATTTGGGACATCGAGTGTCCCAAATCCTTCACAGACAAGCCCGAGACCAGCTGAAACGCCACGTTTGCCTTACCCCTCAGTAGTTGCCGACGGCTCCGGAAGCGGACTGAGCGCCCGTCGCGCCAGTGCGAGCCATCGGAGCTGCCCGTCGTGCGAGACCGTGTCGTCGGGCGAGGTGGACAGCAACAGAATGATGTCGTCGACGGTGACGTCGGGGTAGAGCGAGCCGTCCGCGTGTGCCCTCGCGACCAGCAGTTCCACCGCGGCGCGCCCCCGTTCTTGGATCTCACGGAACGGCTCATCCGCGAGTCCGGCGACCGCGAACCTGAGCAGACGCTCCTGTCGCATGTCGATCACCACCGCCCGCAGTAGCGCGGCGATCTCGTCCAGCGCCGAGGCCGAGCCGTCGCCGACCCTGGCGAGTGCCTCGTCAAGCGAGTCGCCGATCACGGCGCCCGCCTCGGTGACGATGCCGTCGAGCAGGTCCTTTTTCGTCGGGAAATGCCGGTAGAGCGTCCCCACCGCGACACCCGCGGCCGCGGCGATCTCGTCCATCCCGATGACGGGCCCGCGACTGATCACCAGCCCGCGTGCGGCCGTGAGGATCGCCTCTCGATTGCGCAGCGCGTCGGCGCGCCGCCTGGGTTGTCCGGTCATCCTGCCGTCGGCCTCCCTTGCGGTGAACATGAACGACTGGTTCACTTTAGCCCTGAACCAGTCGTTCATGTTAGGAGCAGAGCAGTGCGTGTGTGGACCGAGACCGAAATCCCCGACCAGAGCGGCCGCGTCGCCGTCGTCACCGGCGCCAATACCGGACTCGGTATCGAGACGGCAAGAGCACTGGCCGAGCACGGCGCGACCGTCGTGCTCGCCTGCCGCGACCCGGCCAAGGCCAAGGACGCGGCCGACCGGATCCACCTGCGGGCGGCCGGGGCCAAAACCGAGATCGTCGAACTCGACCTGGCCTCGCTGAAGTCGGTCCGCGACGCGGCGGAGACGATCCGGGACCGACACAACCGCGTCGACCTGCTGATCAACAACGCCGGCGTCACCGGATTACCCGGCCATACGACCGACGGCTTCGAAATGCAGTTCGGCGTCAACCATCTCGGGCATTTCGCCCTCACGGGCCTGCTGGCCGACCGCATTCTCGCCGCTCCAGCCGGACGCGTCGTCACCGTCAGCAGCATCGGCCACCGCTTCGGCAGCATCGACCCCGACGACCCCGCCGCCCCGACCGGAAACGCTTACGCCAAGTCGAAACTGGCCAACCTCTTGTTCACTTACGAGTTGGATCGCCGCCTCGCCGACACCCGGGCCGTGGCCACCGCCGCCCATCCCGGCGGCGCGAGCACCGAGGTCTTCCGCTACTCGCCCGCCGCCTTCCGGCTCCCGAACCTCGCCATCGCCCGCTTGTTCGGCCGCACTCCCGCCATGGGTGCCTTGCCCACCCTCCGTGCCGCCACCGACCCGGATGCCGACGGCGGCGACTACTTCGGCCCCGCCGGCCTGTTCGAAATCCAGGGCCATCCGGTCCCGGTCCGCTCCAGTGCCCGCTCACACGACGTCGAGCGGCAAACTCGTCTGTGGGAAACCTCCGAAGAACTCACCGGCGTCCGCTTTCCCGGCTAGTGGGCGGTCAGACTCGCGGAACTCGCGTGCTTAAAGGCGGAACTCGCGTGCTTAAAGGCGGAACTCGCGTGCTTGAAGGCGCAACTCGCGTGCTTAAAGGCGGAACTCACGTGATAAGACACCGCGCCAGCGTTCGGCGGCATCCGCGAGGTCATGGCCGACGTGGTCGAAGTACGTGCTCATAGCGGAAAGCCGGGTCGCCGCCGCGGAGCCGTCCAGTACCTCGGCCCCCTCCATCGCCGCGCCGGCCCACAGATGGCACACCTCGACCTGGCGACGGCAGGCTTGGTGCCAGGCGTCATCGTCGACGGCGTAGTACTCCCGGCGGCCGGAAGTGTCGCGTTCGCGGCGGATCAACCGCAGGTCCGCGAGATAGGCGACCGATTTGGACACCGACGCCGGGCTCACCCCCAGCCGTCGCACCAGGTCGGCGGCGGGCAGCCGCGCGTCGTCGCTCGTGAGCAGGCTCGCGAGCACCCGCGCGGGCATCCTCGGCAATCCGGTCCGCACCATCATCTCGGTGAACCGTTCCTCGAAACCCCGTAGCGCGGCCGGTCTCGGGGACGGCTTCCCGAGACGGCCGGCGCGCTGCCGGGTCGCGGCGGCGGCCTCGTCGGCGCGGTAGCGCTCCGGACCGCCGTTCCGGTCGACCTCCCTGGTGACCGTCGATGTCGGACGGTCGAGCCGCCTGGCCATCTCCGAGTAGGGCAGACCGTCGGCGAGCCAACCGGCGATCCGACGGCGGTCCTCGTGGGTCAACCGGCTTCCCGGCATCACAACACCTCCGTTGCATTCCCTTCAGTCATTGCAACTTACCAGAGTCCTCGCAGCTCAAACCCATAATTGGGTGTACGTTGAGGTTCACTGATTTGGAAACGGAGGTGCTTGATGGCAACCACGTCACCGACCTTCACCCCTGCCGAGGCCAGCCTGTTCCTGACCTTGTGCGGCCGGGCACTCGACAGCAGGCAGGAGCACTCGATCCTCCACGACACCACCGCGTCGGAGATCGTCGAACGGACCGGGACGAACACCGCCGACTACCCGCACGCGAAGACCGGCATGCGCGACATTGCCCTGCGTGCCAAGAAACTGGACGGCGTGGTGCGGGACTTCATCGCCGTCCACCCGAACTCGGTCGTGGTCGACCTCGGTGCCGGCCTTGACAGCAGGATGATCCGCGTCGACCCTCCGTCCACTGTGGACTGGTACGACGTCGATCTGCCCAAGGTCATCGCCGCGCGCCGCAAACTGTTGCCGCAACCTGCAAACGCCCACTTCGTCGCCGCCGACGTGGCCGACCTGAGCTGGATCGACGAACTGCCCACCGACCGCCCCGCGGTCATCGTCGCCGACGGTCTGGTGGCGTTCCTCGCCCAGCCGGCGCTGACGGCCGCGTTGCGCGGGCTCACCGCACACTTCCCCGAAGGCGAAATCGCCTTCAACGGCTACACGCGCTTTCATGTCTGGGCGCTCAAGCACTACAAGGGCACGAACTCCATCGCCGACGCCGTCGCCAACCCCGGTTTCGACGACCCCCACGCACCGGAGCGGTGGAACCCCGACCTCACCCTCGTCGAGGAGATCCTGCTCTCCCGCGCGCCCGAAGTCGCAGGCTACCCACTGTTCATGCGGCTCGCGACGCGGCTCGCGGCACTGAGTACAGCCTGGTCACGCCGTGGCACCACCGTAGTGCGCTACCGGTTCGCCCGCGAAGGTTGATCTTCCTCGGTGAGCTTGTCGGTGAAGAATTCGAGAATTTCGTCGCGTGCCTGGACAGTGGGTTCACCGTCAGCGTCGATCAGGTGGGCGGTGACGACACTGTGCGGGCTGTCGACGAACTTCTCGAAGAAGGGCGGCGGGGCCGGATTCGCTGCTGTGCCAGGCAAAACGCGCGCTTCGAACCGCTCGCCGAGACTTTCCTTGTAGGCCGCGAAGCGCTGCGCGGTACAGAATCGGTCGGTATCGAACCGGTAGGCGCGGACGACGAGGTCTTCGCGGTCGAGGCGCTCCCGCACGGCGGCGAGTTCCGGGGCCGAGATCTCCAGCGCACCCTGATCGTCGAGCGGAAGGGACGGCTGGCACAACACCGGGGCCAGCACTGAGGATTCGAGCATCATGGTGAGCGCGAAGTTGCCGGTGAAGCACATCCCCAGCGCGCCGACGCCGGGGCCGCCGCGTTCGGCGTGGGCGAGTCCGGCAAGTGAGCGCAGCCACCGCGTGACGGGGCTGGAGACGTTACCGCCGAAAGCCCGGAACTCGGCACTCACACAAGCACGCTTGACCACGGCGCGCCCTTCGTCGGCACTGGGATAAGCACCGTCGCGACCGAACAGCGAGGGCAGGTAAACCGCGAAACCGGCGTCGCGAACCCATCTGCTGAACCGGGCCACGTCCGGGCTGATACCGGGCATCTCGGCCATGATGATGACCGCCGGCCCCTCGCCGCTCACGTACACCGTGCGTGTCTCGCCGTCGAGGGTGATCGACCGGGCCGCGAAGTCGTCGAGCGGGTCGTCCAGGGAACGCTGTCGCATGGTCGAACCCTGCCCGACGATCCAGCGGGGCCGCCATTGGCCGGAACGACACACTTCGGTCTAATCTCGCCAGGTGATCACTCACCTCGCCCTCGACGGCGTGCTGGAAGGCGGGCTCGGCGTCGGGATCGACGTCACGGACACGGCCGCGAAGATCACCGGCGACGGCAACCGGGTCTTCCGGCAGCGTGTCGTGTCGACGGACGGCCTGCCGGTCCGCTCCGGAGCCGGACGGACGATCTCGGTCGACGGCGAACCTGCCGCGTCCGAGGACTTCGGCCCCGGTGACATCCTGGTGATCCCAGGACCGTCCGCGTCCACCGAGACCGGCGTCGACCGGCTCCTCACCGGCCCGGGCGGCGCGCGAGCGGTCGAACTGATCCTGGGTGCCGCGGCGAACGGAGCGACAGTGGCGGCGTCTTGCTCGGCGACGTTCGTCCTCGCCGCGTCGGGTCTGCTGTCGAAGCGGCGAGCGACGACGACGTGGTGGCTGGCGCCGCTGTTCGCCCGGCGGTTCCCGGACGTCACCCTGCTGAGCGACCGCATGGTCGTCGACAGCGGAACCGTGCTCACGGCGGGAACGGCGTTCGCCCACGCCGACCTGATGCTGGCACTGGTCGCTCGCCTCGGCGGCCCGGAACTGGCCGAGGACACCGCGCGCTACCTGCTGCTCGATGCCCGCCTGTCGCAGTCGCGCTACATGGTGCTGGAGCATCTGCGGTCGGCCGATCCCGCCCTCCGTGCGGTCGAGGAGCACGTCCACGCCAACCTCGACCGCCGGCTCACCCTCGGCGAGCTCGCCGGCGCCGCGTCGATCTCCCCCAGGACCCTCACCCGGCGAACCCGGGAATGCCTGGGTGTCTCGCCGATCGAGTTCGTGCACCGCCTCCGCGTCAGCGCTGCCACACAGCTGCTCACCACCACCCGGCAGCCTGTCGACGCGGTCGCCACCGCGGTCGGGTACGCCGATCCGGCCGCCTTCCGGCGGATCTATCGCCGTCACACCGGTGAATCGCCGAGTTCCACCCGATCGCGTGCGAAGACCGGTCTTCCGTGAGACGGCGAGTCAGCGGCCACAGGTGGAGCGTCCCGGATCTTCGCGACCGGGTCGGTGCCCGGCCTAGGCTGGCGGCGACGAGAGGGGCGCAGAGGTGATCAGGGTGCTGCTGGCCGAAGACGTGCGCGTGCTCCGGGAAGCACTGGCCGAGCTGCTGGGGTTCGAGGACGACATCGACGTCGTCGCGACGGTGGATCGCGGCGACACCATCGTCCCGGCGGCGTTGCGGTACCGGCCCGACGTGGCCGTGATCGACATCGAGATGCCAGGACTCGACGGACTCGACGCCGCGACCCGGCTGCGGCAAACCCTGCCCACCTGCCGGATCTTGGTGTTGACCGGCGTGGGAAGGCCTGCCAACCTGCGACGCGGGGTGGAGGCGGGGGTGGCCGGGTTCATGCTCAAGGATTCCGGGTCACGTGAGGTGTTCGAGGCGATTCGCGTCGTGGCCGCCGGCGGGCAGGTGATCGATCCGCAGCTCGCCTACGCGACCTTGGGTTCGTCCGTCAGCCCGCTGACCGAGCGGGAGTCCGACGTGCTCCGGCTCACCGCCGCCGGCGCGACACCGCGTGAGATCGCCGCCAAGCTGTACCTGTCCTACGGCACCGTTCGCAATTACCTGGCCTCAGCGGTCACCAAGCTGGACGCGAAGAACCGGGTCGACGCGATCCGGATCGCGGCCGAGTCCGGCTGGATATAGCTTCTCCCGCAAGGGAATCCGCGCGGTGAGCACGAAATGATCGCCGTCGGCCCCTGCCGCGAAACGCCCGCCCGCCGCCGAGATCCGGGCACCGAGGCTGGCCAGTCCCGTTCCGGCGCGGCCGGGAGCCGAGGAGACCGGGCGACCATCGTTGATCAGGCGCAGCTCCACCGTTCCCTCCTCTGCCGACAGCGAAATCCGGCACGCGGTCGCGGCGGCGTGCCGGATGACGTTGGTCGCCCCTTCCCGCACCACCGTGGCCAACAGCCTGTCGATCTCTGCCGGCAGAACGGGAGCGTCCAGCGTGCTCTCGGCCTGGATCCCGGCCGCGTCGAACAGTGCGCGGGCGGCCCGGAGTTCCACCTCCAGATTGAGTTCCAGGTCTCCCTCGGCCACCGCGCGGACTTCCGCGAGCCCGCGTTCGGCGAGCCGCCGCAGCTCTCCGATCTCATGGCGTGCCCTGGCGGGATCGGTGTCGATCAGCCGCGTGATCAGTTCACCCTTGAGGCCGATCGCCGTGATGCTGAACCCCAGCAGGTCGTGCACGTCCCGCGTGACCCGCAGCCGTTCCCGGACCACCGCCAGCCGGGCGTGCTCGTCGCGGGCATCGACGAGCGCACGTGCCACATCGGGCAGGTGACAGTAGGCGTAGACCTGGATCAGGCTGCCGGTGAGACTCGCGACCAGGTAGACACGGTCCCCGAGGGTGGCCGCCGGTGGCAGAACCCACTGCAGCTCCACCAGCACGAGCACCACGATCCCCAGCGACCACGGCGCGCGGCACCGGTACAGCACCGCCCCGGCGGCCAGCATGATCGCGGGAGCGAACTGCGGGCCGGTGAACGCCACCACGACCATCAAGGTCACCAGATGGAACGAGAGCGTCCACGGCCACCAACGAGGCTCGCGGTCACCCGCCCGCGGAGCGCCGTGGTACATCTGCAGGGCCGCCGACACGACGAGCAGCAGCACCGCGAGCACCCACCCGCCGGCACTCGGCTTGACGAAGAAGCCGAGATTGACGAGCACCAGCAGGACACCGCCGACGGTCGTCGTGACCAGGGTGAACAGCCAGGCCAGCCGGGGCGAGATCACGGTCGCCCGCGGGAAGCCGTGTGCGGGCACCTGCCGGGGGATCTCTCGTCGCGTGTCGATGATCGACCGCGCGGTGTACGCCGCACGACGAGCGTGCGCGGTGATTTCGGCCAGCCTCGCCCGCGCTTCTTCGTCCTCCACCCCGCACCTGCTCAGCCGGAGCACGGCCGACAGGTCGGTGCTCAGTTCGGTACGCAAGCACTCGGCGTTGTGAAGACGTTCCGTGGTCACCGCGAGCGTCGTGTGCGCGGTCTTCTCGGCTCTCACGCGCCTGGTCAGGTCTGTCAGCAACATCACGCCGAACAGCGTCAACCCGACCAGGACGTCGATCACCAACCTGCCGGCGAGGGCGAGCACGTCCACCCCGGGGTCCTGGAAAACCGCGCTCAGCCCGATGTCCAGTGCGATCGCGAGCACGGAGAGCGGCCAGGAGACACGACGTGGCGCGACGAACAGGATCGAGGCGACGACCCCGCCCGCGACCGGGCCCCACACCGGGCCCGCCACGAAGTACGGGGCGAAGACCAGCAACGCTTGGACGACCACCACGAAGGCGGTCGCGCGCGGCGACAGTGCTCGTACAGCGATCAAGTACAGCAACGCCACGACGCCGCCGATCGCCACGACCGCGACCACGGCAGGCCAGCCACCGACCGCTGACGGTCCGTAGTCGCCGGAGAAGACAAACCCGCTGCGAGCCACGAACCAGGCGGCCAGCGTGATGATCAGCAACGACGCGACGAACCGAGGCCTGCTCCGCACTGCGCCCCCATGACCTCGATGAACACCCATATTGCACAGGCCGATGGCGTGATCTGTCAACGGATGGCCGGGCACTTTGCCGGTCGATCGGTGCGCTGACGCACTGTCGCCGAAACCGCCGGGAACCGCAGGATCACCACCATGCCGAACAACACCGAGATCCGGCCCTTCCGGATCGAGATTCCCGAATCCGACCTCGTGGACCTCCGCGACCGGCTGGTCAGGACCAGATGGACCGACCGGGCACCGGACACCGGATACGGGGTCGATCTCGACGACGTGCGCCGGCTGGTCGAGTACTGGCGATCGGGCTTCGACTGGCGGGCGCAGGAAGCACGGATCAACCAGTACCCGCAGTTCACCACCACCATCGACGGGCAGAACATCCACTTCCTGCACGTACGGTCCGCGGAGCCGTCGGCGCTGCCGCTGATCCTCACCCACGGCTGGCCGGGATCCATCGTGGAATTCCTCGACCTGGTCGGCCCGCTGACCGATCCCGTCGCGTTCGGAGGCAATCCGGAAGACGCGTTCCATCTGGTGATCCCGTCCCTGCCGGGGTTCGGCTTTTCCGGGCGGGCCACCGACACCGGCTGGGGCAGCGCGCGCACCGCCGCGGCATGGGCGGAGCTGATGTCCCGCCTGGGTTACGAACGCTATGGCGCGCACGGCAACGACGCCGGTTCCATGATTTCCCCGCGACTGGCGGCACACGCGGGCGAGCGCGTCGTCGGCGTGCACGTCACGCAGCTGTTCTCGTTCCCCTCCGGTGATCCGTCGGAGTTCGCCGGTATGTCCGAACAGGACCTTGCCCAGATGGAGCAGCTGCAGTGGTTCATGGCGGCGAAGTTCTCGTTCAACCAGCTCCAGTCGCAGCAGCCGCAGACGCTCGCGCACGCGCTGGCCGACACGCCGGCCGGACTGCTCGGCTGGAACATGCAGCTGATGGACGACGAAGCCATGGGAGGACGGCGGCTCGACGATGACTTCGTGCTGACCAACACCGCGATCTACTGGCTCACCAACACCGCGGGCTCCGCGATCCGCTTCTACCACGAGGACGCCAAGGCCGACGACACACCAGCCGAGCCGAGCACCTTCCCCCTCGGCCTTGCCGGTTTCGCGGGTGACTTCAGCGGCGTCCGGCGCTTCGCGGACCGCGACCACAAGAACATCACCCAGTGGCATATCCACGACGCCCCCGGTGGCCACTACGCCGCCCACCTGGAACCGGAGCTGATGGCCTCGGATATCCGGGGCTTCTTCCGCACCCTGCGCTGACCGGTCCGGGCCGCGGGTCACACCGTTTCGACTTCGAGCACCAGCTTGCCGGTCGTGGTACCGGATTCGATCCGGCGGTGTGCTTCCGCGGCCTGGTCCAGCGGGAGGGAATCGACGTTTACCCGCAGCTTTCCGCTCGCGGCCGCCGCGACCGCGCGGCGCAGGGCACTGTGCACGTCGGCGGGATAACCCGCGGCGAAGGCGGCCAGATTGAACCCGGAGACCGTCTTGTTGGTGAACCACAGTTCGTTCGCCGGGATACCGACGTCCTCGGCGCCCGAGGCGTTGCCCATCACGACCAGACGCCCCATGGGAGCCAGCCGGTCGAGGCTCGCGCGGCGAGCCGGTCCGCCGACCATGTCCACCACGACGTCGAACCGGCCGGCGTCGGCGAGCCGGTCACGCAGGATGACTTCGTCGTAGCCGAAGCCCTTCGCTGTCTCGATCTTGGCCTCGCTGCCGACCGTGCCGACGACGCGGCCGGCACCGAGGAGCCGGGCGACCTGGCCGAGCTGGCTGCCCACCCCGCCCGCCGCGGCGTGCACGAGCACGCTCTCGCCCGGTTCGATCCTGGCCACCCTGTCGAGTACGAGGAACGCTGTCGTGCTGTTGGACGGGAGCGCCGCGGCGACCGGCAGGCCCACCGTCAGTCCCTCGACCCCGTCGCCGAGGGAACGGATCCGGCCGGAGACCTCGATGCCGGGCACGAACGGCAGTGGCACGTCCACCACGCCTTGCCGGTAAAGGACCTCCGCGAAGTTGGCGCCCGCGTACGCCACATCGATGGCGACCTGTCCCGGACCGGGCCGGGGAACCCGCACGTCGTCGAGACGCAGGACGCGTGGCGGCGGTCACGAGGAACGGACGCGTCGGTGCTGGCCATGACCTCACGATAGGCGGCCCGTGGTCGTGAGTGATTTGGGTCGTTAGAGCGAACCCGCTCTTGAGCACTTACACGTCACCTGCGGCGTTGCTCGCGTGAAGTACAGGAAGGCCCCCTTCCTTGCGCCTAGGTACAGGAAGGGGGCCTTCCTGTACTGGGCAAGGTGTGAAGGTCGAGTTTCCTCGGCTGAGCCGAGGGAAGGGGTCCTTCACGCGCCGCCGTGGTGACTGGTGGTGCTCAAGGAGTCCTAAACACCCTTCGTTAGAACGACCCAGAACACTCACGACAACCTTGCCCGGGAGAGTGGCGTGCGATACATCGCCGCGTCGTGGGGAACGAATCAGCCGCAGTCCGGGTTGTACGGGGTGGTCGTAGAGTTTTGTGTTCGTGTGTTCATCACGCTCGCGGAAACGATGTTGCGAGCGCTTCTTTCTTTCCTTGCAGGACAAGCTGGAGAAGTCGCGATCTGACACCCGGCCATGGGGCCGCACGGTGCGGCACCCCTATCGAGTCCCCAGTGAGGAAATCAGAGATATGACACAGGGCATTGTGAAATGGTTCAACTCGGAGAAGGGCTTCGGCTTCCTCTCCCAGGAAGACGGCCCCGACGTTTTCGTGCACTACTCGGAGATCGACGGCCACGGCTTCCGCAGCCTGGACGAGAACCAGCGCGTCGAGTTCGAGGTCTCCCAGGGCGCCAAAGGCCTGCAGGCCACCGGCGTTCGCGCCGTCTGAGGGCTGACAAAGCCCAAATCGTGCTTCGAGCAGCGAAGACGCTGACGAAGACACCAAGATCCCGGTGCCCTTCAACCGTATCCCGGTTGGGGGGCATCGGCCTGTCCGGACAGATGTACACCTGTGGGTTCAGATCCCTGCCGCGGCGGAAATCCGATCACTGAGGTCGCCGTGCTCGTCGGTCGCCGGATCAGCTCCGGCAACACAGTCTGTGTATCGGCCTCGCCCTGGACAGGGATTCCAAGAAATACCGGAACGGCGGTTCGACTCAGTGTGCGAACAGACGGTTCGGCATCACCGTTGGCGTAACCGGTCCAGTGCCGACTGGCTCTCCTCGTCCGCGGCGCGGTAGATCACCAGCAGCTGGTCCGTATCTTGAAGTGGCGTAAGCGTTTCGAAATCCACCGCGATCGTGCCGACGTCAGGATGCCGCAGCACCTTGCGTCCGCGGCCCTTGACCTTGACGTCCCGCTCGGCCCACCAGTGCGCGAATTCCTCGTCGCCCGTAGTGAATTCGGCGATGAGGTCGGTCAACGCCTGATCCTCCGGATGCGCGGCCCACGCGGCACGCAGGTGGGCGACGGCCTCCCGCACAACGCGTTCGCGATCGACGTAAAACTCACGCATTCCCGGATGCATCAGGCACAGCCACATCGAATTGCGCCGCGGCGGTGGCAGGGTGTCGAAATCCAGGAGCAGCCTCGCCACTTCGCCGTTCCAGGCCAGGATGTCGTAGCGGTGGTTCAGCAGCATGGCGGGCAGCGGCGACAGGTCGGCGACCAGCCGTGCCAGTGGCGCCGCCGCGGTGGTGGCGAGCTTGCCGGCGGTGCGGGGGCGCTGCTGGGCCAGGTCGAACAGGTAGGCGCGTTCGTCAGGGGCCAGGCGCAAAGCGCCCGCCAGCGCCTCCACTACGTCCGCCGAGGGCCGCAGCCCACGGGCCTGTTCCAACCGCACGATGTAGTCGATGCTGACGCCTGCCAGTTCGGCGACCTCTTCGCGGCGCAAGCCCGGCGTGCGCCGGGACTGCCGACGCGACGGCAGGCCGAAATCGTGCGGGTTCAGGCGTTCGCGCCGGGTCCGCAGGAACGCGGCGAGTTCCTGCGGCGTGTCCACGGTGCGGGTCATGATCTTCGATTCTACAGCAGGGTAGGACTGCCGTTCCCAGGAAGTTCTTTCCCTTATCCCCGGCTCGCGGTGATCGCAGTCTTGCTCTCGACAACCGATCACAAGCACAGGAGGCCACGATGTCGCTCACCCTCGACACGTACCGGCTGCTGGGCCGCTCCGGGCTGCGGGTCTCACCGCTGGCGCTGGGCGCGGCGACCTTCGGCACCGAGTGGGGCTGGGGCGCCGAGCAGGACGACGCGCGCAAGCTGTTCGACCTCTACGTCGAGCGCGGCGGCAACTTCATCGACACCGCGAACACCTACACCAATGGCAGCTCCGAGCGCCTGCTGGGCGAATTCACCCGCGAAAACCGCGAGAGCCTGGTGCTGGCAACGAAATACTCGACGCTGAGCCGGCCGGGCGATCCGAATTCCGGGGGCAGTCACCGCAAGACCTTGTTCGCGTCGGTGGAAACCAGTCTGCGACGGCTGAACACGGACTACCTCGATCTGCTCTACCTGCACGTGTGGGATTTCACGACGTCGGTCGACGAGGTCCTGCGCGGCCTGGACGACCTGGTCCGCCAGGGCAAGATCCTGTACGTGGCGATGTCCAACGTCCCGGCCTGGCAGGTGTCGCGTATGCAGGCGATCGCCGACCTGCGCGGCTGGTCGCCGCTGGTCGCGCTGCAGGTCGAATACAACCTGATCCAGCGCACCGCGGAACGGGACCTGATCCCCATGGCACGCGAGCTGGGGCTGGGTGTGATCCCGTATTCACCGCTGGCAGGCGGGGTGCTCGCCGGCAAGTACAGCCGTGACGACCTGACCGCGGCGAAGGTCGGCGCCGACGGCACCCGCAAGGGCTTCAACATCGCCAACGGCGACGTCACCGAACGCAACCTCGCGATCGCGGACATCCTGAAGGAGGTCGCCACGGAGATGGGCCGCCCACCCGGCCAGGTCGGACTGGCCTGGACCCTGCGGAACCCGGGCGTGACGGCACCGATCATCGGCGCGCGCACCCCCGCGCAGCTGGAGGACAATCTGGGCGCACTGGAGGTCGACTTCACCGCCGCCCAGCTGGCCCGCCTCGACCAGGCCAGCACGATCGAACTCGGCTACCCACACGACCTGCTCGCCAGCGACAGGGGCCGCGCGTTCAACAGCGGCGACCTGTCGATCGAGACCCGCGGCTGATACCCAACCGAGCGCCGACATGCCGGTACGACCGACCTCGACGTTCTCGGTGTCGAGAACTCCGGCGAGCTGCGTGGCATCATCGGTTGGGTTCTGGTCTTCCGTGACCCCGACGGACTGGCGGTTCGCGAGTTCGATGAGGCCCATGCTGACGTCGATTCGCGGTGGCTGCGGCTCTCCGCCGACGGCATTTCACCGAAAGATCGACATCCCAGCTGGCAGGCGAGGATGTCTAGAAAGTGGGCCGCCTGGGGCTCGAACCCAGAACCTACGGATTAAAAGCCAGCGGGTTCGACTGCGGTGATCTCGAAAGCTGTGGCGGCTTACAAGGGTTCTTACCTGCTGTTTCTCTGAGTTTAGGATCTTATTTGCTTGAACGAACAGTCGATCTGGGCTCCGTTATGTCTCCGTTCGTCCTACTGTGCTCAACGGGCTACGGATACCGGCATGACCTGCGGTGGTGCCTCGTTCACGATCTCGGTCCGTGTCGGCGTTACCTCTCGCAGGATGTGTGTCAACGGTCAGATGGACCTCCCTGCGCCAACAGGCACTGCTGTGCAGCCCCCTGGGCTGCGGGTGGAGGAGCGACCTCGGATTAGTGGTGACAAGGGCGACGTGCACAGCGGCACGCGCGGCCACGAGGACCAAGCACAGCGTCGCCATCCCTTCGCCGAGGATCGTCAAAATCGCTCGCGCGGTCGGTCACGGCATGACATCGCCGAACTCGGCCCAGTAGCGGCTCGCCGTCGGCTGGTTCGGCCCCGAGTACTGCACCGCCGACTTGTGGTAGGCCCGTGCGGGTTCTGCGGCGAGGCGGTGGAGTTGGAGGTGGCAGATCGGCATCCCGGCCCGGAGGATTAGCGGCCGGGGATGGTGGTTCACTAATTCCAGGGTGATCGCTGTCGGGGCGTCATATCCGAAGCCTGGGTTGATTGTGTCCGCGGTGACGTGCACGGTCAGTCCGAGCCTGCCCAGGTGCGACATGCCGGTGATCCGCCCCACGAACCATGGTGGCAGACCGATCTCCTCTGCCGTGGCGCCGAGGACGAAGTCCCCTGGCTCCAATCGAAGGGCCTGTGCTTCGAACGCGTCACCGAATGCACCGTTGACGTCCGCTTCGAGGAACGGATTGATGGGACCGCCTTCCCTTGAGGCGCGCATGAATCTGTTACCGAGTCGCAGCAGATAGCTCGCGGGGCGTGATCGTGCGAAGTTGAAGGGGCGGATCACAACCTCTCCTGCGTGCACGGCGACGTCGATTTCGCGGTCGGTCAGCACTGCACCTCCAGCCATCCGGCGCGCAATGCACGCGGGTTGTCAATGGGGTCGGAGTCCGGGCGGATCCGGTCTGCGAGGCGGGCCGCCCCACCGCCGAGGTGCTGGTCGAGCCGCACGCCCATCGACTCCTTCAAACGACGGTACGACAGTTCGTGGCGCAGCGGGTCGGCGTCCTCTTATGACTTGACGTCCACGGCGAGGTCGACCACCTGCCGTCAAGGCCGGGTAGGCCGCAGACGACTTACTGGTGGCAGCGGCATTGGTCGCCACCGGAATTGACGTTCAACACGTCCCGCTACGTGGCCTCGGGCATCTTGTACGCCAGCCCTTTCCAGCAAGCGGAGCGGGTGGGGTCTTTCTACTCAGGAAGGACGAAATGGGCACACGTCTTATCCTGCCGCCGAAAGACCCGTCCCCTTGCCTCCGACCTTTCAGCCGTCCCCAACATCCACGACCCGTAACAGACGGCTTACTGTCACAGGTGACAGACGGAGCACCCAGCGTCGTCGTTGTCTTCGTCGTGCGCATCGGACAGCACCTCGAGGAGAGGGCGGTTCGGTTTAGTCCTGCGCGCGGCCCGCTCCATCGCGGCCTGGTGCCGCTGTTCGATTTCCTCCCGGCGCTCGAGCAGCTCAGGCAGCGATTCGCCTTGGGACCAGGTGTAGGCACGACCTTGCATCGCGGTGGCCTGGTAGCGAACCTTGTCCTCGTACTCCATCGCCTTCTTGAAGAGGTCCGGGTGCCTGTCGGCGAGTCCGACCCATTCGTGTTTGCGCTGGAAGAAGCAGAAGTAGCATCCTGAGCGGGTGCGCCATTCGTAGTAGGCAGGCAATCCGATGCCAGCCTCGTCAAGAATGCGGTTGACGCCCTCGCGGTCGATGCCATCTTCGCGGAACGGGAATACCGCAGTGATGTTGGGCTTGGTGCTGACGTAGCCGAGCCGGTTCTCGTCGGCGCGGATGGCTACGTACGAGATGGCTTCGTCATCGCCGAGCCATTCCTCCAGCGGCTTGATCTTCAGGTTCTTGGTGCACCAGCGCATGTTAGGGCTGGGTAAGGTGCCTTGATAGACCTCTAGCCAATGGTCGAAGTCGCGAGAAGCGTTCAGCCGAGCGATCGGCTTGCCGAGCACTCCTTCAAGCCGACTGAGGAACTCGTAAGTTTCCGGCAGTTCCGCCCCGGTGTCGCAGAAAAAGTACTCCATCTCGGGCATCCGGTCGCGTAGATAGATGGCGAGTGCGGAGGAGTCCTTTCCACCGGAGATGCCGAGGACGTGGCGGACCGTGCGGTCCTCACACGCTGTGTCAGTCATGAGGCTCCCATCAGATCAAGTGGCGCAGTGTCGGTGTCGGCGGTCAGCAACTGCTCGGTGAGGGCAGCAAGGAGGATGCGCCCCCCATCAGGACCGAGCTCAGCGCGCGCCCTCTTTAGAACCTCGCGGGCCAGGGTTGCTGCGTCAGCTCGCGCAGTCGCCGATGTTCGAACAAGTGTACGAGTTTCGGTGCCCTCAGGGGTAGTGACTGTGACTAGTTGCGCTTGATACCCCTCGCCCCCGCCGCCGTCCTCCTGGTTCTCGTAGAAGTGACTGACGCGGTCGAGGGCGAGGGCGAGCTGTTTGGCGCGACGACCGAATGCTTCAGCGTCGGTGTCTGTCCAGTCGTTAAGCGGTACCCCGTTGATGCGCACAACGAGCGGGTCGATCCAGTCCTCGTCCGTGAGCGTCTCGTTGACTGCGATGGTCACCAGGCCGCGCAGTTGGGACTCCAGCGTGGCGTTACCGAACCCGCGGGCGCGGTCACGCAGTTCACGGCGCAGCTCTTTGAGCGTTGCAGGGAGACGGAACGCCTCGGCGATCGCAGCGACTACGTTGTCACGGAGGACAGCACTGGCTGAGGAGATCTCGTCGAGAGCACGGGCGAGCTTGCGGACATAGGCTTGCGCTGATTTCTCGTCGCGGCGCGCGCCCGCGGCTACTTGGGCCTGGCCAAGAGCTTGTGGCAGCGCGCTGAACACGAGGTCCACCGGGTCGCCGGAGGTGGTCAGCACGGTGCGGACCGCTTGAGCATCGGCACTGATGCGCTGGGTGCGGCGTGCGTACGGCGACAGCACCCGAACCTTGTCCAACAGTGCCTGGGTGACGGTGAGTACCCGGGGGTTCCGCACGGTTCGGGCGGGCCGGGCATCGTCGGTACCGAGGGTCTCGGACAACAGGTCCAGAATGAGCTTGCGCTGGCCTCTACTGGTGGGCGCTGCTTTTACCGTGAACCGGAAGGGCGCCTTCAGCAGGCGTTCCATCGCGTCGGCGGTCAGCCGTGTCCGATAGTTGCCTTCCTCGAACAGAGCCACGTCCTCCGAGCGCAGCAGCAAAGCGGCCACAAGGAGAATGGGAACGATACCGGCCTTGGCCCCGTAGGGGGCGGCCATCAGCAGTTTGGAGATCTCGTCCAGCGAGGTTTGCTTGCTCGCGTTGGTGAACGCGTCGCTGAGCGCCTCCCAGGCTGGGTAGACCGGTTTGTCCTTCCCAGGTTCGACGTAGCCGAACGGAACTAGTCCTCCGCTGTGATCGCCATGGCTGTGATCAGTGAGGGCGTGCAGTCCCATGTACTCCACCACGCCGCCGTACATCGCCCGCTCCGGGCCGAATCCCTCGATGCCGAGGTACCGCTCGTATGGGTGCTCGATCATGGCGGTGAGCAGCTCGCGGCGTGCCTTGGCCGCTTGGCTGGTCAAGGTGTGTCGGCCGATCATCTCGTTACGCACATGCGGGGTCTGCGGGTATGCGATTTCGCAGGCGGCCGAGACGATTCCGGACAGGCTGCGAGCCTGCAAGGGCTCCTCGTCGTCAGCCGACGTGCGGCCATCGGCCTGAGTGAGTAGCCAGCGTGTGTCGGCTTGGACGGGGGAGAACGCCTCGGCGAGGACGGTCGCGAGTTCGGCGGCGGCCTGGCTGATCCGCTCGCCGACTTCCCTGCGGGCGACCGCGTCGAGTGTGTCGTCCTCGCGCAGTGTCTCCAAGCAGAAGAGCAAGCGGCCGGCGTCGAGGACTGCTGGGGCTTGCTTGGTGACTCCGGCCACGACCGGCAGCGACGTCCGCACGGTGGGCAGGTCGTCCTCGCCGCCGAGGTGGAACAGCATCAAGCCGTCAGCTGCCCCGCCGAGCTCGGGCCCCTCAATGCGTCCCGTGGTGGGCTCGCTGACGTTGGTGACGAAGTGCCGCAGCATGCCGGTGCGCTGGCTGTGGCGGCCAGCCACGATCGCTTCAGGCAGGTGCCGCCTGAGTACGCCGACGACGGCGTGGTCGTCGCACCGCTCCCAGATCTCGTCGATGCGTGCCTGCAGGTCCACGTCAGTGCCCTGCCATACCCGGTACTCATCGCTGAACTCCCGGTAGACCAGGAAACCGCGCTCCTGCAGGTCTTTCAGGGTCGCATGTAACGCCTCGGCAGACTCCTGGCCGTCCTGGCAGGTGGGGTCGGTCAACGCGAACAGCACCATGTGGGCGCTGGCCCGCAGGGCCCCCGAGGAGTCGACCAGGTTGAGTAGCCCGACGGTCTTGAGGATGCGCAGCTCGGTCTCCGACAGCCCGTGCGCCTCGCTGATCCTGCTGTCGATCTCGATCCAGCGGCTGGCGTTGGCGGAGACCAAGATCGTTGTGCGGCCCGAGGCCAGAAAGTAGTCGTAAAGCTGTGGCAGCTGGATCGTCGACGCGCGGGCGCCTTTGGCGCGAGAGTGAGTGGCGAGGAAGCGGGCAACGCTGTTGGGTTCGTCGCCGCCCAGGAAGCCGCTGACACTTCGGTCGTGCTGTCCGACCTGAGATGCCAGCAGCGGCGCCGCCACAGCGGTGAGCGGGTGCAGGGGATACAGGTCGGCGAACAAGGTCTCGTCGGGTGCGACGACGCCGTCGAGGCCGTGTTCCGACCAGGCCTGGGCCGACGCTGTGTGGTGCTCGGCGAGCAGCTTCCGGCCTGCCGCGGTGACGGCACTGTGGTCCAGGCTGCGTCGCAAGAGCTGGAGGGCATCGCCGATGTGGGTGGTGAAGGTGATGTCCTCGAACCGGCCCTGGACTTTGGCCCACTCGCGTTTCTGCAGTGTCGCCGATCGGGAGGCGTAGTCGAGGAACGACAGGTGCTGGAGGGTGACCAGATAGAGCGGCAAGCCTTTCTTGCCCGCGCCTTTCTCGGCGAGCTCTTGCAGCAAAAACAGGTCGTCGGCGCTCTGGTCGTCGTCAGAGGCAGCCAGGTATTCGAGCGTCTTGCCGAACTCGTCGATGATCAGTAGGACAGGGCTGTGGGCACACAACGCCGCTGCAGCGGCCAATAGCTCGGCTGGCCCGCTGCTTGGTTTCGTCAGTGCCCTAATGGCAACGGTGACGTCCTTGGGTGCTTTCCCGTCGGGCCAGTGCCGGTCTGTCGCCTGCCGCAGGGCATGCCGGAGGGTGGTGGTCAGCGGCTCGCGACGGGCAGTGGCCACGGCGATCAGGAACCCTTCAGGGGCGGCCTGCTCGCGGGCCGCCCCTAGGCGCTCCGCCAGATCGGGGTTGTACTCGGCGACGGTCTCGTCCGCGTGGCGTCGCCGGGAGTTGTCGGCGGACAGCAGGGCAGTCATCAGGAGGGCAAGTGTCGACTTTCCCGAACCGTAAGGGCCGGTCAGCGACCACGCGCGGGTGCGAGCGGAATCTTCCAGCGCGCCGGCGAGCCGGTCGAGAGCGTCCTGGATCCGGGCGCCGATATACAGCGGCGGCAGCAGATCGTCACCGTGAACATCGCGCTCGAGATTGGTCGACCGCAGCTTGGACCCGACCACAGCAATCCCGGCGGGCACGCCCGGCATCCGGGCTGCCTTGCCACTAACCCTGGTCTTCACCGCTGCGGCGCTCACACTGCCTCCTCGAGCATCGCGATCGCAGCTGCAGCGGCCCGCTTCGCTGGTTTGGTGGCCAGCTGTGGGTACTTGTCCAGCCACTCTTCGCGGGTCGGGCATCCGCGGTCGCGGACCCGCCCGTAGTGCTCGTCGAGGACATCCCACGCGAGCTCCTTGGGGTTGCGGTGGAACACCAGCGCGCGCTGGCCCACCGCTTCGCTGATAGCGAGCTCAGGATGCTGGTCGCACACCGTCTCCAGGCTTTGCGCCAGCTCGGGTTCGCGGATACGGAAGGCGCGCCCTGGGCCGCCAGGCTCGTTGGCCAGCCGTGCTATCGCGATCGAGCCCGCGCCGGAGTCCATCTGTGCGGCGTAGTCCAGGCAGGCATAAGCGACCACGGCGGGAGGCAGGGAGGTTCGTGCGGTGCTGGTGAACCGCCATGTCCTCGGGGCTTTGTGGCCGGGGTCTACCGATTCGAGCAACCCGAGTTCCCTGAACGGGCAGTCCAGTACGTCCTCGAAGCTACCGGCGGTCTCGACTTGCTTCTTCGATGCCGCGGAGCCCTTGCGGGGTGCGTACATCTTGGTCATGCAGTCGACGTCTTTCTCGACCGAGGCGCGTACCGCGCCGTCCCAGCCGGCCAGGCGTACGTGCCGCTCGATGAGTTCGGTCAGCTCCGGCTCGGTGAACCTTGCGGACGGGAGCAGGTGGAAGGCGGTCCACCAGGCTGGGGTGGCGCTGGTCGGCGACAGCAGCCACCAGTGCAGCAGCCACAAGCTCGCCGGGTCCTCTAAGTAGGGGTCGGCGCCGTTCTCGTCGAGCAGCCACCTTGCCTCCCAGGTTGGGGCGGCTGCGAAGGCGCGCGAGTTACCGCTTTTGGGGTACTCGACCGTCAGCTTGAACGCCGCCGACCAGTAGCGGATCGCGTTGACCATGTTCTTGCCGACCCCGAGGGTGACAGTGGCGTCGTCGCGCAGGAACACGTCGTTGTTCTCCGACACCTGCAAGTAGGCTTTGTGCAACCAGCCGAAGCGGGGGGCGAAGGTCTCGTGCCGAGCGAAGGCTGGCCGGGCTGCTAGCGCCAGGGGTGTTGTTGCCATCGTTGAAATGCCTCTATCAGTCAAGACGTCGTTGCGGGAGGTGGTGGTCGCAGCTCGGGGGTCAGGCGGGCACGCGTTTGCTCGCATTGCCAAGCGCGGCCCGGACCCGGAGTACAGCGTCGGGCACCGCCTGGATCGCGTGGTCGATATCGGCGTCGGTGGTGGCGTGACCGAGAGAGAATCGAATAGTCGACTCGGCGTCCAGCCGGCTCATGCCCATGGCCAGCAGCACGTGGCTTGGGCCCAGCGCTCCGGAATGGCAGGCGCTACCGTCCGAGGCAGCCACGGTAGGCATGGCCGCGAGGACCGCGTCGGCCGGGGCGCCGGGGAAGGTGATGCTGGTGACGCCTGGAAGTCGGTGCTCCGGTGAGCCATTGCGCCAGCTTCCCGGCACCGAGTCGAGCAGGCTTCGCTCCAGCTTGTCACGCAACGCCTGTACTCGCGGCGCCTCCACGTTGAGCCCGGTGTCGGCCGCCAGGGCGGCAGCACCCATGCCTACGATGCCCGCCACATTGGTGGTACCTGCCCGCCAGCCCTTCTCGTGGCCGCCACCGTGCAGCAGTGGGCGGGTGGCAAGTCGCAGAGACCTCCGGACGAACAGTGCGCCGACTCCTTGCGGGCCGCCGAACTTGTGTGCCGACAGCGACAAGAGGTCAACGTCCAACTCGGCGAGGTCCACCGGAAGCTTGCCCACCAGCTGTGTGGCGTCCGTGTGCACGACGGCCCCGGCGGCGTGGGCAAGCTCGATCACGCGCGGCAAGTCAGACAGAACCCCAGTCTCATTGTTGGCTGCCATCACCGACACAACATCGACACCGCCCTCGCAGAGGGCATCGGACAACGCCGCCAGGTCGACCGCCCCAACTAACGTTACGGGAACCAACGTCAAGGCCTCGGAAGCGTGGGCGCGGGCGGCTTCCAAAACTGCCGGGTGCTCGGTAGCACCGACGACGATCCGGCCTCCGCGCGAGGCGGCGTATAGGGCAAGGTTGTTGGCCTCAGTGGCGCCTGCGGTAAACACCAGCTCCCCCGGTGAGCAGCCAAGAAGACCGGCAACCCTCCGGCGAGCAATGTCCACGTGACTGGCAGCGGCTCGCCCATAAGCGTGCTGGCTTGAGGCGTTGCCGACCGTGTTCAGCGCGTCAACCATGGCGACCGTCGCCTCGGAACGCAGCGGCGCGGTGGCGTTGTAGTCGAGGTACACGACACTGCCAACACTGTCACTGACAGTGAGACCTGTCTCCACGATGCCTCCCTTCGCTGTCTGAGGCAAACCTTACCGCGTTACTCCTGGAGGCGTCTAAGCGCCGCGCCGTCGTGTCATCCAGGAGTAGGCAGACCCCTATACGGCCCACAGTGGGCCACAGGGAACGGAAGGCCCGGGACGCGCCGGCAGGATGTCGATGCAGGCGAGGGTGGAGCATGTCAGACGCAGCAGTCGTACAGCGTGACTACCAGCGAGTAACGTCTCGCGTCGTTGCGTTCAGGCGTGCGCTTGCCCCGAGGTGTGCGAGAATTTGCCGGTTGAGACTTCCAACCTGCAGGCACAGGCCACCTGACTCGAATTGTCGTTGAATCGGGCCTAGGAAGGTCGTGCGTGTAACAAGGAGCAGCCGTTGTAACGGTGATGCGAGGCGGTTGTCGCATGTTGGCTGTAAATCGTTTTGCCGGAACTTGACAAGCTTCCGGCGGACTCGCGATCGATGGAAGGTTGAGTCAAGCTCCAGGACAGCGTGAGCCGTTTTCCGCGCCGCGAGCGTAATGGTTAACCTGAGACGTGACCGGTGAATCCTTAACGGTCGATTGCCACTAGCCGTCATTAGGTGTCGTTCCGGGGCGGTCCACAACATACTCCAGCATGAGGCGTCCGCCGAGCCCACCGCGCTCCGCGCGTTTTCGGTCTGCAAGTGCGAACAGATCGTTCCAGGTGAGCTCGAGAGTAGACAGGAGTGCGGCAATAACCTCTGCAAGATCTGCAAGCTCGGCGGCGAGCCTATCGTGAGGTGCTTCGCGGGCTTCGATCACTTCCTCGACGAGCGTGCCCCTGAGTGCAGCACGGTAGTCCGCCTCTCCAAGGACTCGGGTGATTGACCATCGGCCATCCGCCCCAATGATCCGCGGGACGAGATCACGGACCAGTTTATTGTGTTCTTGTCTAGCAGACCCGGTCCAATGATCAAGCGGGCAGCCACGGCAAGCCCGACGATCGTGCGAGTCACATACAAGACAGTCACATAACGTCACTTCTCGTTGTCATGCTGCTACTTGAGGGCGGGAGGGTGCGTTCGTTTGGCCACATGGACCGTGCTACGAGCACGAGCAGGGATGCTAGGCCAATCGGTTGTATCTCGGCGCCTCTTGTTGCGCCGAGTCCGTCGGCAGGGACTTGATCGAGAGAGGCGGAGCCCCCCAAGTCAAGATGCAGCCGTCACGGCGAGCCTTTCGAGGCGATGAGAGGATGTCCGCTCTAATGGGTTACGTGGGTATCGATCTAGGAGTGAAGGAGGCGGGGGACGCCGTTGAGATGGGCTCCGGCGACGGAGTCGCCCAGCGGACGGTCCTCGACGGCGACGTGCACGGTCCGAACCATCCAGTTGGTCTGTCAACGCGCGTTCACCGTTGGCGCACTCGGATGACGACCGCAGTCGTAGATCACACGTCAAGCTACGGTCAGGACTGATGGAGCGGTTTACGGTCTTCGATCTCTTGAACGCCTCGACGCACACCCGCTCGCTTGTTGATGCTCGGGTGACTAGCGCTCTTGCCGGACTCGTTCGAGATGGCATCATTCGCAAGATGCCTGCGGAAGCGGTGCTTGCCCTCGCAAGTTTGGGTGATCCGATATCCGCGATCCGGCGTCTGGCTGCTGCGGGTGTGCTACCGGACGAACTGCCCGAAGCGCCGCGTCGCGACTTAGCGGCACGCCTATCATTGAGGAGTGCCGACCTGACTGCACGAGAAATGATCGCAAACGCAGGGCGCGTCGCGGTCTTTCTCGGATTGCCTGAGGCTCACAGCGACAAGGAGCCGCCTCTCCCTGCCAAAGCTGCTCCGACCTACGGACTGTTCCCGCATCAGCGGCGAGCTATTGCAGAAGCGCGATCGTTGCTGCGGAAAGGTCGAACTCGCCTGCTGTTGCATATGCCAACTGGGTCCGGGAAGACTCGCACTACCTTGAGCATGGTCTGCGACTTCCTCAGAGAGAACGAAGGGCGGTCGGTCCTTTGGTTTGCCTCCACCCGCGAGCTTCTTGATCAAGCTGCGCGTGAGTTTCATCGTGCGTGGATGGCCCTGGGTGATCGCGAAGTCCCGATCGTCGCAGCGTGGGGGGGTCGCGAGTGGCGTTATGACGACCTGACTGATGGTCTCGTCGTGGCGAGCCTGCAAACGATCTACGCACGTCGGGCTGAGCCGGGGTTCATCAGTGACCTCGGGCGCCGGGTGGGGCTTATCGTCTTTGACGAGGCTCATCAGGCGGTCGCCCCAACCTACCGTCGAGTCGTACAACAGTTGTCAGGCGCGGGACAGCCGATCACTCCCATCGTCGGCCTCAGCGCTACCCCAGGACGCACTTTTATCGGATCCTCAGCGGATGACGATCTTGCCGAATTCTTCGAGCACACAAAGATCGAACTCGATACGGGACAGGTCGACACCTTAGCAAGCCCAGTCGAGTACCTAATTCAGCAGGGCTACCTGGCTGCGCCGGAATTCCGTATTCTAGGCGAACTGCCAGACGACGACGCTGAACCGTCCATGGATAGTGACGACACTGCCGAGCTGGGCATGGACGAGGACGACTACCTCAACGAAGTCATCGCGGCGACGCTGGCCCTTATCAGGGAGTCGCATCGACGGATCATCGTCTTCGCAGCGTCAGTCGAACTCGCCCACCTGGCCGCATCGACCTTGCGGGCCGCAGGAGTGCTGGCCGATTCGGTCGACGGCACTACGGCGCCGGAGATTCGCGACACTGCAATCCGCATGTTCAAGAGCGCAGCACCCGTTCCTCGTGTGCTGGTCAACTTCGGGGTACTCACTACCGGGTTTGACGCGCCGCAGACGAGTGCGGTCGTCATTGCTCGCCCCACGCGTTCTCTGGTGCTGTACAGCCAAATGGTCGGCCGCGGCATCCGAGGCCCCAAGGCTGGGGGTAACAAGAACGCGGTCGTCGTCACCGTCGTCGACCCATCCGTTCCCGCGTTCGGCTCGATAGCTGCTGCGTTCACACATTGGGAGGACTTGTGGTAACACCAGCAAACGCACCGAAGGAAGCGCCGCTTCTTTCTGGCTCGCAGACGGTCAAGTCCATCCGCGACACCGGCTACAAGGGAACTGACTACGCCCTGGCGGAGCTGATCGACAACTCATTTCAATGGGGCGACGCCAACACCGTCCTGCTGGTCATCGTGCAACGCAAGGTACGCAGCCGGCAGCGTGCCTCGAACAGGGTCGATGAAATCTGGGTCATCGACGACGGCTGTGGGATGACCGATGAAGCGTTGAATCTCGCGCTGTCCTTCGGTGGCTCTGGCAAGTACGACGACCGTTCAGGTCTCGGTCGGTTTGGCATGGGACTGCCTCAAGCGAGCGTATCGCAGTGCAAGCGTACAGACGTTTGGACTTGGCAGAAATCGCAACCGGAGAATGCTTCACACACCTACCTTGATCTACGTGAGGTTGAGGCATCTACGAAGGGCTCCGCGCTCACTGTCCCTTGGCCGAGCGACCCATCAAGTCCTGAGTACGCGGAGATGCCAGACTGGGTCTTTGATGTGTTCAAGTCACATGCCATGCCCGACACGTCCACAGGCCAGCCCGTCTACAGCGGGACCGCGATCCGGTGGAGCGTCCTGGACAAATTGCGCTGGGTACGCGCTGACGCAATGTTTGCGCACACTGAATACCTCCTCGGTCGCGTCTACCGAAACTTCCTCACCTCGAGCGGTCGACAGCGCAGCATTAAGGTCGCGATCATGGAAGGGGAAACGCTCCTCGCGCCGAACAACTTCCAAGAGGTTCGACCCAATGATCCGCTTTACCTGCTGCCACCCGCTGAGACTACCCTCGAATACTGGGAAGCTGCCGAGGTGGCAGCAAATGGCAGTGAGACCATGAAACGGATTACTGACGAAGCGCCTTTCGTCGAATATCCCGGCTCCCGCCAATTCTCCATTCAGCGACCGGACGGTAACGGCACGGCCACAGTCCAGGCGCGCCTTTCGCTAGCGAAGCCCGAGGCGAGGCCTGGCCGCAACCCCGGCGCCGGCACCCATCAGGGACAGCACGCCCGCGACAATTCCGGCATCTCGGTCATGCGTGCCGACCGAGAGTTGGTCTTGGAGAAGACGCTGGCGCAGGAGGCGACAGACCGCTGGTGGGGCATTGAAGTCGCCTTCGACCCGTGTCTCGACGATGTCTTCGGAGTTACAAACAACAAGCAAGATGCGCCCAACTTCACTCAGGCTCTTCGTCTCGTGCGGGAGCACCGCATCACGAAAGAGGAGGCACTCGAAGAAGGACTATTCGACGAAGAACATCCTATTGCTGAGCTCTACGACATGGCTTTCCAGCTCGTGCAGCTTGCGACGAACATGAAAAGCGAAGGGAAGAACGAGCAGAGCGCAGCCGCCAAA
Organism: Amycolatopsis sp. NPDC051071; assembly: GCF_040682875.1. Taxonomy (NCBI): domain Bacteria; kingdom Bacillati; phylum Actinomycetota; class Actinomycetes; order Pseudonocardiales; family Pseudonocardiaceae; genus Amycolatopsis; species Amycolatopsis sp. NPDC051071. Next base: position 34,519 of record NZ_JBFBBY010000041.1, read on the forward strand.
GCTCGACGAACGCAGCCAAAGGTGACAGACGTTGCATCCAGCGTAAAGAAGACTCGTTCTAACGTAAGTCCGACGCCCGGCGAAACCGACTTTTCAAAGAGTAAGCCCGATCCCAAACAGGCGGCGGCTGCTATCGATCGGATGCTCGAAGAACAGGATGTGCCAGCGGAGGTTCGCGGCGCAGTCATTGCCAACTATCAACGCGGCGTTACTGTCCAGGTGATTGAGCGGCCAATTAAGCAGGTTCGGGCGTTCTTCTGGCCCGACGAGGCACTCAATCTTGAGATTCTGTGTCTGAACAACGCACATCCGGCTTACAAGAGCCTTATCGAGCCGCTCAGATTGTCAAGTGAGCAAATTCAAGAGATGACAGAAGACGAAGCCAAGAACCTGTTGGTGCAAAGTGCGGATGCTATGACCTGGCTCTTGTTGGCGTGGTCACGGCTTGAGAACGAACATCGGAACAGCCCGCAACTAATGCAACTCCAGGAGTTTCGTGATGGATGGGGGCGTCGTCTTGCAGAATACGTTGAGGACGAGGCATTCAAGGCAACCGCACCATTCGGCGGAGAAGACGAGGGTCAAGACGGGGAAGATGACGCGTGACCCAGGCGGGTTTTGATCCACAGCACTGCGGAGAGCGCCTCCTAGCGCTGGTACGTAGCGCCGAAGACCTCACGATCGTTGCGCCCTTCATTACCATTCCAGGCATCCAGCCGATCCTGTCTGCACTGCCGTCCGGGCGTACATTGGCGATCTTCACACGATGGCGACCCGACGAGGTAGCTACCGGAGTGAGCGATCCCCACGTATTGGATCTGATCAGCGAACGTGGTGGGACCTTATCGCTACATCCTGTCGTACATGCAAAGGCATACGTTGCCGGCATTCGTGCCCTCGTTGGCTCGGCAAACTTGACCACGAACGGCATGGGATGGTCGCGGCCAGGCGCCGTTGAGCTCCTTGTTGAAACGCCGGCAGAAGACTCCGCGCTTACATCGCTGCTCGCTGTGCTGCGTGCGACGTCCTCGTCCGCTACGCAAGCGGACCGGGATGCCGTCTTGGCTGCCGCAGTGATGTTGCCACGCGCGCCAGTCCGGACGCCCATTGAGGCAACGGACCATGCCGATTGGCTGCCTAGTTACCGGCCTCCGGAAGTCCTCTGGCGTGCATATGCGGGGCAGCGCGAGGACAGCGTGTTGGCTCTCGTTCGGCCCGACCTCGAGGCGTTAGGCGTACCAGCCGGGTTGACCTCGGAGAGCGCCTTCAATACCTACGTGGGCGCCATCCTGCGTCAAGGATTTGCCGGACGGGTTACACGAGAATGCAGCAACTTGACGACCATGAAAGCAGTCCAGCGGCTCGTTGAGATTTGCGACGATGCGGGCCGCCCTATCAACGATCCTGCTGATTCGTGGGAGACTATCGCTGCCTGGATTGCTCACTTTCTTCCCAGCTATCAAAGAATCTTGGGAGGCACTAGGCTAATCGGATAACGTCACATTAGTAGTCGCCTTGCGCTTCTTTGGTGGCGCCGTCGCACCAGGCCCAGTGCAGGTGATGGGCTTCTGGGTGTTGGCGGCCGTGGCCAGGAGGAACAGGTGGTTGATCTCCGCGACGGCAAGTGTGACGAGGCTCAGACCATCCGGCGGCTAGCCGTCTAGGGTTGTCGACAGGATCGGTTTCGGTGCGCGGGTCTTCGCTCGGCAACGGTTCGAGGGCTCAGCACACAAGCTACGGATGGCCACTTCATGAGGCTCGAATACTGCCACGCCGCAGGGCACGCGACAGCAGGATCTCGACATCGACGCAGGTAAGCACAGCTCCCCATCCGCCGTCATTTTCATCGATTAGTTCGAGGTCGTAAGTACGTCCGCACAGTCGACACTGCGCCTGGTAAGCAGCTCGAGGATCGGACACGGTGACGTGCTGCCGGGAGTGGCAAGGCATCGGCACGAACACCCGGCCGTCAGCAGCGACGCTGGTCCAGCGGCGAACCATCTGACCAGCTGTAAGCACAGCGAGCTCGAACTGATCATGAGGGCTGATGATGAACGTCTTCTCGCGAGCGCGAGCCCAAGCGGCTGTGATCAGCATGCGATTCCAGCGCAGCTACCAGCGACCAGACGACCAAAAGCGTCTCGCCAGCCTTCGAAGGCACGGCGCCCACACCCGAAAGCACATACCATGACGATGCGAACCCGAGGTCCCACAACGTTTTGAAGTGCGGCGGGTGAGTCTGCCAGGAAATTGATCTTATCTGCACCAAGCTTCTGCACCATGTAGAGGTACTCCATTCGCTTGATTCGAATTGACCGGTGGCGTAGTGGTCCACACAGGATAAGCATGGTCCCCGGCAAACAGTAAGGCATTATCGAGGCAATTTGTGGCCTTCGGTATTTGACCATTAATTTGAACGCTCGTCTGAGTATCGATACGCCCAGATAGGACCTGGCGCGACGTGGCATCAGTGGTCTTCGGTTCGATATCTCGCAGTCCTGCGCGCTTTGGAGAACGTACAGGAGAGCTCAGCCACCGGCTCCCGCCGCAGGCCTGGTCGTCAGCGACGTCTACGAGACCATCGGCCTGCACCATGAGCCAGGAGTACCGCTGCGGATGTGACACGGGCCAACGGACGTGACCACGCTAGCCAGGGTGCGGCAGGGAAAGAGATCTGCTTCGACCGCGTTCACATCACCGCGGCAGACGGGCCCACGTAGAGGAGTTCACCACCTCGCAGACGCTCGGCAGGGCTGCTGCTCTGCGGTTCTCGGAATGACAACAGCTGTAGATCCGCAGCCGCGAGGGCTGCAATCACCTCTTCGGGCAGCGTTCCGTGATCGACCTCGGCGGGGTGTCGAGAGATACCCAGATCCGGGTGTCGGCGCCCAGGGATACCCGCAGCGCGTCACCCTGACCGCCGGGCGGCAAGCCGACGGCTATGAGCGCCTCCAGTATCCGAGAGCGCAGCTCCGCTGCGTCCGCGCAGGTCAACGGCCCGTGCGGCCATAGCAGTGGCGTAGGCCAGCACTTTTGTGGCTTCGAGGGCAGTGGCGACGTGGATGGCGTACGGGCCGAAGGTGATCATGTCCGTGGCTGGGTCGTAGCCGAAACGCCAGTATTTGCTGGCCACCTCCCGGTGCGTCATGCCGGCAGCGACGTCCTCCTTCTGGGGACCGCAGCCGCGTTCCGCGGGCCCACTCGTCGAAGTGCACCAAGACGTTGCGCATCAGCAGGATGTCGGATACTGCCGCCTCAAATCGCGCTCGCGCTGCACTGAGTTCGTCGACCACAGCGTCCCATGCCCAGCACCTGCAACGCCGCTTGCTGCAGATCCTCGGCGCGCAGCACCTGGCACAGGGCAAACACGAGTTGGCGGGCGTCGATCTGCCGTGAACTAAACCCGAGAGATCGGTGATCGTCACTATCGTGGGTCCTGGCACCGTTGAGCAAGACACAACACAACCACCACTGCGCTTCCGAGACGGCAATCGCGTAGGGGTCCGCAGGAGCCCAAGGCACAGCGGTATCTGGCACGCAAGCATCCTGGCCCTCCGAGCCATAGTCCGCCACGCGGTTTCAAGCCTCATTCGACGGATTCCAGTGCCACGGGGTCTGCTGACCCACGGCCGTGCGAGAAACCCTGCGCATGGTCGTCTCCGGGCCGGCTGGCACCGATACCTTCACAGCTCCATCGCAACGCTCGTGCCCGCCGGCTCGTCGAGGTCATCGGGTGCGCGACGCGTCCGGTAGTTCGACAGCGACGGCAGCTTCGACAAGGCGGAGCGGGTTTGGTGTCGCGGTGCGGGCCCTCTTCGGACGCACGATCGGCGCGCAAGCCGCGCCAGGTAGTATGGCAGCTGGTAACCGTTGCCTGCGACCTGCCGGGCGCCGACCGGGCCAATTAATACCGGCTCGCCCAGCGCGTGGCCAGTGTCTACGCGGGTCGCGAAACCGCGAACGGCGTCACCGGCAAGAGCGAACTGCTGCCAGTGCTGACCTTCGGCGGGACCGCCCTGCTGACAAGCGACTGGTCAGGCTACGCCGTCCTCCCCTGGGGAGGCCCTCTCCTCGTCGAGGCCGTGCTCGATCGCGTACTGCGCCAGCTCGACACGGTTGTGCAGCTGCAGCTTCCGCAGCGTCGACTGCACATAGTTCTCCACCCTCCGGTGCGAAAGCACGAGCCGCTCGGTGATCTGCTGCGCGGTCAGCCCTTCGCCACCAGGCGCAGGACGTAAGTCTCGCGCTCGGTCAGCCGCGGCTCGGCGCCCCTCGGCCAGCGCGTCGCCCATCCGCCGGTATTCCCCGAGCACCAGCCCGGCCAGGCCCGTTCTGCTGACAACGTCGATCTCGCCTGATGGTCCCGGCTGCCGATCACCGTCAGGTCCACGTAGCAAGAGATCGCCGTCTCCTACCTCACCCGGCTTGCCGCGCTGCACGAGATGCCCGTCGAAGGACTCTGGCAGCAGGTCAGCCTGCCCAAGGACAAAGGCAATCCTACCCGGCGCTTGGACGGCAAGCTGCTCGCCACCGTCGCCAACCAGCCACGGGCACAGCCTCGACCATGCCATCGTCGAGCTGTTCGACCCACGCACCGACTGGCTGGCGTTACGGCACGAACCCCAGCCCGCCGTGCTGGCATGGGGTGATTTCCACTTCGTCGTGGCAGCACAACGGCTCACGCCATAGATGACAGGTAGGGCGCCAACCGTGATCACGCTGAACGGTGTATGGAAACTGACCGGCCTGGCTCGTGCCCGGCGGAAGAGCGGGTGCCAACTGCGATCACGTCGATCTGGGGCAGTGGGCGGAGTCTATGACTCGGCAGCGGGGGTGGGATCAGAAGCGGGTGCGAGTAGCTTGGCGAAGTGGGCCAGTCGCCGGGCACCGTGAATCTTGATCAACTCCTCCAGGGACTCCTTGGTCAGCACCTGGCCATCCACCTTGCTCAGACCGATCACGTACCGCCGCACACCTTTTCGGTAGGCCGAGGCGGCAGCGCGGAGCAACGGCGCGATGCCGTCCTGCCTGCGTGAGCCGAGCGCGAGCGCCTGAAGCCATCGGCGTGCACCAGTGACATGGATCTTTTCCGCCTCGGCCAGGGCGAGAGGATCAGCGGCGAGCAACGCCGTATCGCCGGATGAACTTGGCCGCAGCATCGCCCTGACGGCGTCGTCCGACTGTTCCGCGCCGCTGGACTCACCCACCGGCAGATCCAGGGTGGTGGCGAGCACCACCAACCCCATGATCGCGGTCTTCGACACTTGGGTGTAGTCGATGGTGCCGTCGGAATTCACCGCAGCACCCGTCCACAGCCCCTCATTGGTCAACGTTTGACGGGCGAGATCGTTGAAACGGACGATCCACGCCGCCAGCACGTCCTCACGGCTGCCGCTGTCCACATTCCACAGCGGCGCGAGGACAGTCCGGTTACTGTCAATCTCGCGCGCCGCTAGAACGAACCCGCGCTGGAAGACCACCTGGTATGCCAGGCGATAACGTCCCTTAACCTCCGCCGCGATCTGAGATGCCACCGGAGACGGATCATCTGCATACGTCGCCTTGTACGAGTTGCGGCCCTCGGAGCTCTGGCCTAGCCACAGTTCCCGCGTGCCCCCAAGCAGGCCCACCTCCCGGTACTTGCTCAGCAGCTCTTCGTACGGAAGCCCCGCGAGCAACACCGCCGTGATCACCTTGCCGACGCTGTCACGGAAACCTAGACCAGCGGCCTTGACTTCGGAGTTCAACAGAGCAAACGGGGCTTCCTCCAGCTCGTCTGTCTTCAGCCGACTATCGAGAGCGTCAAGGCTCCACCCCTGGACAGCCTCCAACTCAAGCCGTGCCGTGAGCTGGTCTACCCAGGCCTTCATCCCCTCGTAATCAGTGCTGGACGATGGCTGCCGACTGTCGACGACGTCATTGACCAGCTGATGCAACACCTGCAGCGTCGTGATGGAGAAGCCATCGTCGAATTTCGACCGGTTCGTCCGCACCCAATCCACCGCCGCCAGTGGGATCTGCGCCTGCCAGCTCGCCGTCGAAGGCAGTTCCTCGCTACGTAGTCCTGGGGTGATCAGCGCCCTCATACACACTGCGGTGACGCTGCGGTCGTCCAGCAGATACTCCCGCTCGGGCGTCACCTTCACGGCGTGCTTGTTCAGATCAGTAAAAATCGACCTGCTTGCGGTCGTGATCTCCGAGGGCCCACCCGTCGGCGGCTCGAACCCCGCTCGCGGATCCAGCACCAGGATGAGCACTGGGATGCTCGTAACATGCGGCTTAAGCGTCGTCGGCTGCTCATCGTGCACAGCGTTGAGGGCCATGAACCGATGCTGTCCGTCGATGATGATCGCCCGAACATGCTCAGGCTGCCAGCGCAGATAGCCGACGTCGGTACCTGTGAGTAGCCTCGCCACCACCGGACCGGCCTGGATCAGGTCGAAGCCGTCGGTGACCAGGTCCTGGGGCAATAGCACGTTCTCGCCGAACGCGTTCTTCGACCGCCCGTCCTTCTCCACCGGGACAAGCACGATCGTCAACGAGTTGAAGAACTTGATCCGCGCTGGTTGCTTCAGATACTCGGCAATCTCGGAGTTCGCGCGATCGGCGTCGACGTCGCGCTGCATCAACTCCTCGATGTTGATCGGGTCATCCGGATCGACGGCGAGCTCGCGAGCGAGATTCAGGTACTTCCGTGCCTCCTCCACCTTCATGGTGGTACAGAAGTATGGCACTTGCTCGCCGCCAATAGCATACTCACCGCGCACAAACTGAAAGTCGCTTGTCCAGGCGGGCGCGGCGGCCCCGCCGAACTTGCTCAGCGCGGTCATGTCAGTCCATTCTCTCGTTAAATAGCGGATGGCTGGTGCGGATAACCAGTGACTCGGCGAGCTGAATCACGTTGTTCAGCTCCACCTTGCTCGGTGGTACGTACTCCTCGGCCTCAGGATCGTCATCCTCCTCCATCAGAGGCGGGACGTCGTCAACGGAGCCGGTCAGATCGTCATTGTCGTCGTCCTCGTCGGGAGCAAGTCCGTCGATCGTTACCGGGCACAGCACGACGGCACAGTCATTCACGGACATCCCGTGCTCACGTAGCAGCCTCGAGAACTTGGATTTGTAGCCGAAGTGACTAGGAAGCCGATCGCGAAAGTTCAGTGCCTTGCCCACGTACAATGGCCTCTGGAACAGCGTCGCGCACATGAGCGACCACGACAGCTCAGCCGAGCCACCATCCAGAAGCGCGGTCAGTCGGGTCATCGTTGACGGAGAGAGGGAAGCAGACTCGTCGTACAGCTGAACCCGTCTGTAGTGGCCGAGCTTTCCGCTGTCGATCCGCTGCTCTCGAACTCGCCTGAACAGTGCGGAGATAGCTTCCACCATCGAATGGGCGCTCGTCTCGGCATGCGTCCAGTGATGACCCAGCTGCAGAGTCCAGATATAGATGCCCGCTGCGTTCGGCAACATGCTGCGCTTCTTCAGTTGAGTCGCGCTGTTGTATGTCAAGCCGTCGACAATCTGCACCTGGTACCGGTCGAAGATGATCTCCGTATCCTCCTGATCAGTCCAATGATGCTCGCTGAGACCCGAACAGCATTCCCGACAACCGTCGACCACCGCAACCGGGTCGCCTGGTACAGCGAACCTACCGCGACAACGACACATCGCCACGCCAACACTCAAGGTGCTGGTGCTCTCGGTGAGCGGCGAGCACAAGGACGTCCTGGAGGCGGTGAAGGCCGGCGCGTCCGGCCACCTGGTCAAGTCGGCGTCTGCGGTGGAGCTGGTGGACGCCATGCACCGGACCGCGGCGGGCGACCCGGTGTTCACTGCGGGCCTCGGTAGTTGGAGTTTCGCCTTTGGGGAACATGGAGGCCCAGTTCTTGTCCACCTCCCACTGCTTCTTGCGGGAGACGGCCGCGACGTCCTTGGCCAAGTAACCGGTCATGGACTCGACCTCACCGTCGGGCCTGAACACCACGTTCTTGTCTTTTGTGGCGCTCCAGGAACTTCTGCAAGGCGACGATCAGCGCGGTGCCAGCGCGTCCGCTGGTCGGCCAAGTCGTGTGCGACCTTCGCGGCGAGGTTCGCGGCCGAGTGCATGGCATTGACGCCGCGGAACGTGTGCCCGTATTGGCGTTGGCGTTCCATCGGAATGAGCGGCACCCGTAGCCGTTCGACGTCGATCCGCTGGATCGAGCTACCCACGGCCGCCGTGGATGTTCTGGTCGACGGACAGGAAGCCGGCCAGGAAATCTGAATCTAACCGTTCCGGATCCGGACGCAGAAAGAACAGGTGCAGGCCGATGACGCTGCCCGCTTCGTGCTTGCTGGCAATGCGCGCCTTGACCAGACTAGCGTGATGCAGCATCTCCGGTAGCAGTACGTCGCCCACCTTGATCGGGACGAGCTTGTCGACAGGCTTGTCGTACAGGGAGCCGGACGGTGGTCCGCCGGTGCGGACGTCGTGGTGGGTCAGTACCGGTGGTGGTTCGCTGGCGTCGGACAATGCCGTCTCCCGGGTCGGCGTCGCGCGGTACAGGGCGAGCGCGCCACCGCGCAGGAGGTCTGCGACTGTGGCCGTTCGCCACGCCACTGGTTCCGAATCCGCCGTCTGCCACAGCTGCTCATCGCCGAGACTGACTAGAGCGTTTCCGGTGCGTCGCAACCGGCCCCGCAGGTCGTGGGCGAGTGCATCATGGCGGCTGGGGTCGATAACGGTCGCGACCCGCACACGGCGTCGCGGGATGAGGTCAACGGTGTCGTCGATAAGGTCTACGACCGATCGGGCGCGCACGAGGCCGGATTCCGGCTCAATACTTCGGGGTCCTTACGGCATGCGCGCCATGCCGTAAGGACCCGCTCCGACGACACGGCCTTCCAGCCGATCTCGTGACCGTGGTGCGGTTCGGTCGAGGCGTCGACGAGTAGGATCAGCTGTGGGTTGGCTTTCGGCGGCGAAGTCAGCACTCACAGCTGCAGGCTGACATGTAGCGGCGGTGCCGCGCCATGCGGCAACGCGATCACTGCCCGCAGCACGCCCGTGCGAACGAGTTCGGCGCAGATCCGGCGGCCGCCGGATCGTTCGGCCGCGCCAGACGACATTACGACCACGGCCGTATCGTCTGCATGCAAGTGCGCGAGGCAGTGCTGCACCCAAGCCAGTTCGGACTCCGAGCGCGGGCGGCAGGCCGTAGACCCGCTGCATGTCGTAGGCGAGTGCGTCGTGACCCCACTCGCGGATGCCGAATGGTGGGTTGCACACAACCGCGTCGACTCGTTCCTCAAGAAAGGCATCCGGGGCGCCGCAGGCCTCGTTCGGCGTGGCTTGTTGGAGGGACTCGAGCGGCCGTCCGACGTGTAGTGCCACCGAAAGCGGCCCCGGCAGGCGTAGCAAGACTCGCGGGAGATCCCATAACGCCTGCAGGCCGTAACCAGTCCTCACGTATCGCCGATATCCGTTAGGGCGTCGTTATGTCGGCGTTGTCGGACTCTCGACGTCCGCATCGCCATGTCTCTGGTCATCTAGCAACGGACGACGTGCTCCAGCATGTCGTCCAGTTCGGACGGGTTCACAGTCGGTCGTGTCCGAACTGATCGAAAGCGAGGTGCGGCATGTCGACAAAGGGCGTGTTCAAGCGGTGTGGGTGCCGGTGCGCAATGACGGGGAAGCAGTTGGGCGCACGTTGTGGCCGACTGGATGAGCCGAATCATGGGTCGTGGTGGTTCGCGGTCGAAGGTCCACAAGCCGCGGACGGGTCTCGTTCGCGGATGCGTCGCGGCGGCTACGCCTCGGAGGACGCCGCGAAGGCTGCCCGGGACCAGGTCGCGGCGACGGCCAAGGGGATGGGGCTGACGACCGGTCACTGGCTGGAGTGTTGGGTCCGCAACATCCGGCTACGTCCAAGTACGCGCCGGAACTACCGGCAGCATGTCGTCTCGTACCTGATCCGCAGCTGGGTGATCTGCCGTTGGTGACGCTGAGGGTGGGCGACGTACAGAAGGCATTCGCCGCGATCGCGGCTGGGGACGGTTCCCGGTACGGACGGCTGGCGCCGTCAACGGTGGCGCGGGTCCGGGCGACGTTGAGTTCTGCGCTGACCGCCGCGGTGGGGCAGGGGCTTCTGACGCACAACCCTGCACGAGGTCGGGAGATCGAGCTCCCGGAAGTGGTGAGGCCGCGGCCTTACGTCTGGACTGATGCGCGGGTGGCGCGCTGGCGGGCGACGGGATGGCGCCCGGGACCGGTATGCGTGTGGACGCGAGAGCAGACGATCGAGTTCCTCAAGGCCATCGCCGGCCACAAGCGCTACCTGTACTACCACCTCGTGGCCGTGACCGGCTTGCGTCGCAGCGAGGCCGCCGCATTGCGTGAGGTCGATGTGGATCTGCGCCACAGCGAGTTGTTCGTGATCACCAGGCCGGATCCCGGCGAGCAGGTGGACGGTGACGGAAAGCTGAAAAGCCAGCACAGCACCCGGACCATCGCGCTTGACCATGTCACCGCCAGCTTGGTGCGGCGCTACCTCATCGCTCGCGCTGGGCTCCCCGCAGGATCAGGCGGAGAAGGCTACCTGTTCACCACCCCAGCGGGGATGCCATGCCGACTCGACCTGTTCACCCACGAGTTCGAAGACCTACTGGCCGAGCGCACGAAACTGCCGCCGATCCGGTTGCACGACCTCCGTCACGGCGCGGCCTCGTTGTCTCTGGCAGCGGGTAACGATCTCAAGCATGTCCAGGAGATGCTTGGACATGCTTCGGTGTCGTTCACTGCCGACTACTACGTATCGCTCTACCCGAGCACCCGCCACGAAGCGGCGGAGAGGATCGGCGCGTCCCTGTTCGCGGCGCCGGCTGGTCGCATGCACTGGGCCCGGCTCCCGCTCCGTTGCCGACGAGTGGCGGGCAGTGCCGCCCGATGCCCACGCGGGCCAGCCGCTGCCGCGAAGATCTGAACCCGCGGACTCCAAATCCGCGGGTTCGTCCCTTCGCTGATGATCAAGTACCGTCCGTGAGCTGGCAAAACAGGGGCGTGTGGGGGCTGCGGCGCGACGATGCAGGTCTCCGATTGGGCTCCATTGCTCACGCTGTGCTCAACTAGGCCCGTTCCGGCAGCGTCCGGACACACTCGCGGACACACCGCGTTCGGCGAAGAAAGATGCGGGAGTGGACGGTGAGCGGGCACGACCGTCCGCCGCTGACCAGCGCTTTTCCTGTAGCATCCGGCCAGGCCTGGCGACTGTTGACCTAAGCTAGGAGCCGGACCTGGCACGCAAACTGGCGACCTCGGACACACAATGGGCCACACGGATTTCTCGAACCTGCACGAAGATCATCAAAACCACCGTTTGTGCAGGTCAAACGGGGTTTTGGAGTGGGCCGCCTGGGGCTCGAACCCAGAACCTACGGATTAAAAGTCCACAAGTCAGCCATGTCACCTACTGGCGTTCAGTATCAAATACTGCCAGTTCGTGCAGGTCAACGCCAGTCTTTGCCGGGGACGAGTGCCATCGTGTGCCGCCCCGTGTCGGGCTCTACGTCGGCAACGGAGCCCAATCGGAGACGACGTGGGCCCAACGACGGGCTTGGCGATTCCGGTCTCGGAAGCGAGCGGTCGGGTCCAGCCCGTTCCGATGTACTCAGGAGCAGCAGCCTTACGGTTAAGCGTCTTGGCGCCCTGGACGGTGTTGACTCGGACATCCCCTCTATAGAGATGTTGCGCTCATGTGTCCGCGATGGCCGCTGACTCGAGCCACTCACGCCGCTGCGCGGCGCTCGTCCGCCTTTCTTCGCGCGCCGTTCGTAACCGGCCGCGTGGGCCTCTTCAGGCTCCTGCCTGGCGGAGGCCAGCGCCTTCTCGGCGTGCGCTACCGGTACGGACCGGGAGCAAGTCCTCGATCAACGCCCACTGCACCATCGGAAGGCAACTGAAACCGCGACACGACCACCGGGATCCCAGCCACCAACCAGAGCCCTTTGTCAGCCACGCCCTAGGGTCGAGGGGATGTCAAGATTGTGATCATGATCGAGGAGGAGTGGGCGCAGGTGAAGCCCAGGTCTGCCGACTGTAACTGACAAACGATTCCGGTTCCGCCGAGGGACGGGGTCGACGGCTCTGTTACGTCCTAGCCATTCAGGGCGGATCGGCGGTAGCTCCCGGTGCGTAGTTATTCTGTTTCCACAGTCGTTATCCTCGATGGTTGCCGGTGCCCGCGGGGGCCGCCGGTACTGCCTGTTCGGGTAGATCATCAAGGAAGATGGGGTCTTCGGTGCTCGTCGTCCATTTCGCCACCGAGACTCCGTTCGAGTCCAACAATTCGAAGGTGTCCTCCCGTGCCCAGGATTCGATGTGATAGCCGTGTGGGCTCGCCTTCACCTGTCGCTCGAAGGTCTCGCTTTTGCGATCCGTCCTGCTGATGTTGGTGAGGGCCTTCATCATGATGGAGTTCGTGATACTCTTACTGAACTTCGGCCCGACGCCTTTGAACTTGACGTCCGCCTCGATCGTGAGAGTGTCTTCCTTCTTGTTGGTATTCTCACGTTCTTCGGTGTGGGTGAGTCCGGTTTCTTTCGTCACTTTCACCGTAATCTGCGTGTTGGCAGGAATGGACTCACTTTTGAGAAACCGCCAGCTCGCCCACCGTCGCAGGATGTAGTAGGGGCTGCGCCGCGCTTGATCCTCGATCGCAAGCTGGGATTTCTCGGCGCGCACCGTCCACGGGAGTACGGTCTCGCCGACCAGTTGTGGCGGGGTGGATCGCCCCACCGAAACGGCTCCTTTTTTAACCTTTGGGAATTCGAGGTACTTCATCGTGGGTGGTTGGTGGTAGCTCCGGATGACTTGTGGATATTTTGTCGCCGGGGAGAGGCGCCACAGACTGTCGTCGTCATCAGGGTTTTCCCGGAGGTACACGGGGCCCGTTTGCGAGGCGCGATAGATGTAGTCGCTATTGGACCCCGCCACCCGCAGGTGAAACAGTTCGGCTTTGGTTTGGGACCGTTCGAACCAGAACTCACCCTTGCGCTCCTCCCAAAGTTCCGACAGGGGCTTTCTGCAAATAATCCCCTCCGGGTGACTCCAGTCCAGGAAGTGTGGGCTGTCCGTTTTCGCAATCAGCCACCGGTTTTTGTCGACGCAGTGCAGCGCGACCGGTTTACTACTGCCCGACAGGAAATACTTTTTGTCAGGGCTGCTGAGGTAGTACAACTGGCCCACCTCGATCTCGCCGGTCATGGTCGTCCTTTCGTCGGGCTGGGGGTGCGGTAGTCGAAGGTGGCGGAGAGCACCAGGTCCTGATCTAGGCTCACGGAGCGATAGTGGAACTGTGAGGGGGCGGGAAGAACCACTTGAGAGGACATGCCTGCCAGCACGTGTGGCAACGACTGCGACATGACGTCAAAAACCGCCTGCTGCACGTATTGATACTGCTTGTCGAGTTCTTCTATCTGATCCAGGTAGTTCTTTTGCCGCATGAGCCACTTGTAGATGTCAAGCCAGCTGCGGTCACTATTCTCCTCGATCTTTCCTTTTTCGGTGGTGACAGTGGAAGTTATACCACCAGTATCGGATACAGTGAACCGTATCCGCACAGTGAAGGGTAGCTTTCGGCTTTTCCACGCCCAGCCCAGTTCCGACTTGGCGTGAATTTTGTAATAATAGTATCCACTGCATTCGAAACCGGGGCCACTGTACTCGCCTACCCGGACGTCGGGCTTGAGCTCTGCCGACAGGCTTGTTTTCTGGGTGTTGACCGCGACAATGTCCCAGATCCCAGCTTCCGCTTCTTTGCGAGAGTCGGTACGCGCCTGGGAAGTCCTCATTGTCCAGGTGGCTTTTTTCGCCTCTTTCCACTTTTCGTTGATCTCCGTTTTCCAGGAATCGCCCTGAGTGTTCTTCGGGACGACGGCTTCCCTGAACGCGGGGAGGATCTCGCTTTCAATCCATGCCTTCTTCAGTGTGTCGAATGCGACATATCCCGTGCCGGCCCCGCCGGAGGCGACAAGGTTTCTGGTGAAGTTTCCGGCGTCGACGGGCACTTTCTGGCCGCCAGTCATCAGCAGGAAGTTCAAAGTATTCCGGTCGTGTCGCACGTCGAGTCCGCCACCAGAGGTCCTGTACCTGGTAAGAGAGAAGTCCGCGTTCGTGGGCTGCAGCTTCGAGGGGTCATTGTGAGGCGCTTGCGCAATGTAACCGAGCACGTAGGGATTGCGCCCGGGGGTTCGTGACGCCGCGAAGTACTTCACCAGGCCCTTGCCGATCAACGCGGCGAGCCCTGGGTCGAGCGTGCCCAAGTCGGATGCATCCGGGTCGAACGACGTCAGGTTGGCGTTTTGCAGGTCGAGGAAGATCTGTTGGATCGAGAAGTCGCTCGACGTAAATTTTTCGAGGATCTTGCTGACAGACTCCGGCAGGTCTTTGCCGAGTTCTTCCACCTTCGCCTTCTTGTCCGACAGGTTGAGCACGGTCCTGAGTACCAGGCACCACCCGTCCGCAGACACGTCCTTCGATACCAGCGTTCGCCCACGGCGTTCGAGATACTTGGCGGTACCGGTAACAATCGGGACCTTCAGACGAGCGGTTTTGGGCCCCATGGGATTCGTGAGCTCCACCGTAGGAATACCGATACCCCCCGTGAGGCAGATATCGTCTTTGTCCAGGTCTCCAACGGTAATCTTGCGTTCGATTACTCCATTGTTCACGAGCAGTTTCAGTTGATCGTTGATGGTTTGCTCAGTGACTGCCCACACCATGTGCAGGCCGCTCATCCATCCCGCGGGCACGAGACCCACCCCTTTCAAAGCCTCCGGAATCGAACGTTTCTCGCAGGTACCCATCATGCCCCGGCTTGGAGCGTGGCTGCCCGAAAAGCACTCGACCGGTGCGCGACTCACGCGGGTGGGGTAACGGGTGGGGTAATATGTGAAAGGTTTTTTGACGGGCATCTTCTGCAGCTGACAGTGCTATCTTTCGCAGCCTTGAATGGGCGGGGCACCCTGCGTGCATAGCCGGTAGCCACGCTTACATGACCAGGTTATCCGCTCGAACACCCGGGGCATTTGGCATGGCGCAAGTCCCTATCGGGTGCGCGGCGCGGCCGGCGGCGGTCAAGCCAGGTAGTGCCAGACTGGCGTCTCGTTTTCTGTCTGTGATCACGCGCGCCCTCAGGGTGTAAAGCACCATCGTGTACTAGCGATCCGGTCTGGCGCCGCGAAGTCTGCCCGCAGTGAAATTGTTTCACTCGGCAGAACTGCCGGCTTTCCGAGCCGGGAGGGCATTCTCGCGGCGTTACGGCCGATGATCACGCGCGACGAGCCCTACGGACCGGTCGGCGGGTTGCCCGCGCAGGTCCGGATCGATCGTGGCAAGGACTTCTTGTCGAACGCGGTGGCCGACGCGCTGGGCGTGGAGACGCTGAACGGCGTGGTCGAAAGGATGTTGCTCGCGCAGTTGCCCCGCTACACCCACGCTCGAACCCTCGCCTCCGGGGCGGTGGCCGATCCGGACGCACCGGCGTTGACGTTCGAGTTGTTCACCGGCGAGGTGCTGGGCTGGGTCGGCTGGCGGAACACCGGGCACGAGATAACGTCCTGGACGGGCAGACTCCGGCCGCGTCGTGGCTGGCCGACCCGAGCCCGAGCGAAGACGTCAACGCGGCGTAGTTGTGGATGTCACCTTCGAGGACGGCCGCACCAACCGAAAAACCACCAAAAGGGTGTCGAACATGGCCACGGCCGCCGCTACGTCGCGGACTGGATACTGGGCAAGGCCGGGACGCCAGTGCGAGTGCGGTACATGCCGCACCACGACCACGAGATCGAGTTGTTCGACGCTGCCACCGGCGAGCACCTGGGCACACCACGACCCAGGCCGACCAGGCCAGCAGGGAGCAGACCACCGCGGTGCGCCGCGCTCGCGCGCGCCAGGCCCGGCAACTGCGCGCGGATCTGGCGGCGGCCGAGAACTTCCGCCGGATCCGGTACGCCGCGTCCACCACCGCAGCACCGGCGAAACACCCTGAACGCAATCACCGCCGCCGAGGCTGGGGCGGAGTTGGCCGAGCACGACCTGGAGGACCTGGCCCGGCTGGCTCGCCCGGATCTCCTGCCGCCCTCACCTCCGCCGGCGAGCTGGCTACTGCCGATCGACCTGGACCGGATCACCGAGAACAGCGCGGGTAGGAGCCGGTGTGACCGGAGCGCGCGAGCCCGGCCTGGAGATTGCCGGTGACCGCGCCGACCGCTACCTCGGCCTGCCCGGTGCGCACATCGCGGCCATTGACGTCTGGTCGCTGCCGTCCCATCTACCGCGGCCGGCGGCAGGACCGCACGCATCACGGCGCCGGCTACCGCCGCTGCTGTGCTCACGCCGACGGCCACTAGTAGTCGTCGCGGCCGGCGGGCGGACCACAGCCCGGGCCACCGTCTTCCATCCAGGTGCGCATACCCGGTCGGGTGGACCTGATCGGCCAGGGGCATGAGTCCCGTTATTGCGGTGAACTCGGATGGGACGCCCCTCGCCCGGGGACCGCGAACTGCGGCCAGCCCGGTCGGGAGCTATCCCTGACCACTACACAGAAGGGCACCACGATGCGACGCAGTATCACGGCCTTCGCCGCGACAGCCATCACCTTCGCCACCCTGCTCGGCACCGCCGCCACCGCCACCGCCGACATCACACCCACCGCCAGGATCGGGTGGGTCACCGCCAAGGAATGCGTCGCCGGTGGCGGCAAAATAGAGTTGCCGAGTAGTCCGTTTTCTTGGTATCGGTGCGCGGGCGGAAGGTACGACGGGGAATACATCAAGGGGGCTCCGGGCCCCTGGGACCGTCGTGACCGGTGACGTGCATGCACGCGCTTCCCGTGTTGCTACTCAAGCCCGGTGTGGCACGGCGCGCTGTGCCACACCGGGCTTGAGCAGCAGTCGTAGTGCCCATGAGCGAGGGCTGGCGTCCTGGCGATCGGATCAAGCTCCAGAGCAGGCGGGGCCCGGTGTGCGTGACCGCGTCCCCCTTCGAGTGGTGCCGTCCCGATAGCGCGTGCTGACACCGCCCACGCCGGGCAACTCGATCCGCTCGGCCTGTCGGCGCTGTCGTGCGATCCACGCGAAGACCGATGCTCGCTCGCACTGGACGTTGCCAGCCAGCGCTGGATCTTCCGACGTGCGGCTCGACACCCCGGACCTGAGGGCAGCCGCCGATCTGAAGTGCGACCGGGACACCGCCACGTGCACGGCACGGCTCGACGGTCACTGGACCGCCGTGTGACTGGACCGCCGTGTGGGATGTGGAGGCCTGAGCCGCTGTTCCCGTCGACGGTCATGGCATCGACCGGTGCGACCTAGGCTCAATCGCCGCAGATACCACAGCGGGCCGCGTCAGGACCGCTGGATGCAGTGCATCGCTATTCAGGTTCAGTCATTGAAATCCAACCCTTGAACAACTAACTTTCCTTCTTTTACCGCGTCCCGGATCGCGTCCCCTAAGGGATCAGTGCTGCCGGAACCCTCCCCGAACGTCGGCGAAACATCCTCCTCGGAGGGCGGCTGATAATTTTTCACGTACAACGCATACTTGTACTCATCATCTTGCGGACCCCGTTCCCATCGACCTTCGCAACGGTAACCGGACCACCGCGCCCCAGCGGGATCACCCTTGCTTGCGCCTGTCCCCTGACAGTCGCTCTGGGAGTCGTACGAACCCAGATATGTCTCGTTCCAATCCGCGGCCGTAGCGGTTCCGCTCACGCCCGCCATTGTCAACAACACGCCGGCCGTCACAGCCGCAATATAACGAGTCTTCATGTTCTTCACCTTTCCAGTATTGGCCAACCGGGTTCCTGACGTCCCCTGCCGACCGAAAGTGCTTATCATCTCTCAGTTACCCACTATTCTGGCGACGATTCGCTCAAATGGCAGTCTCACGCGCGTACTACCCGAAAGTGGTGGACGGAAAGCGAATCCTTCGGCGAGGGGGAAGGAGCCGAAGACCGACCGGAGGGGGTCACATGCGGGGCCGGTCTCCGGGCAGAAGTTCGGAGAGCGTTCGCGCGTGCTGCCAGGTGACCTCGCGCAGCAATTCGCGGAGGCGTCCGATCTCTTCGCCGGTCGGCTCGCTCTGTTGCTGGGAACGAACGAACCCAGGGTCGCGCCAGGCGTCCTGTGAGCCCGAAGGCGGCCGCGCGAGCAGCAGGACAGCCTGCTCAACGACATCCGGGTAAGTAGCCGCGACGTAGGCGTCTTCCGTGACGTGCACGGAATCCGGCGAGGTGGCATCGGCGCGCTGAGGGTCGACAGTCGCAGGTGGACCTCGGCTGAAACCGGGCGGGTGTGGACCTGCTCGTCGAGGACCTTCGGGGCCTCCGAGATCGCCCGGGTGTTCAGGACCGGCCCGACGCGGCGCCAGAGAGCTTGGTGGCGTCAGGCTGCGGCGAGGACCGCGGGGCGCCGGTGAGGTCGAGCTGTCGCCCGTTGACCCAGCGGGCGAGGCCGGATCCAGCGGCAGTGGAAGCAGACCCGCAGTGCCAGCAGCGGCCACTACTTGACCTGCGCGCCGTGCGGGCGGCTGCCGGCGAAGCAGAACCGGCAGGCGAGCCAAGGGCTGCGGGCGACGTCGTCGGGGGCCGGGCTGGTCTTCGGGTCGTCGCTCACCCGACTGGCCACGTTCGCCACCTTCCCTGAGCCGCCAACACGCGCCGCGCGCCATGTTTCCTAAGCCGTCGCCACCTTCAGTGAGCCGGGGCAGTCAGTGATGCGGTAGTTCACCGCGCCGCCGACGTGTTGCGGGATAACCGGCGTTCTCACGGGCGTCGACGGCCACGCCTGCAGGGACCGGACACCGCCACTAGTGGGACTGTCCGGCCGCTGCACCCCGCCCGGCCGTCCGAAGGCCGCGATGATCGTGTGGTGGTGGCCGGCCACCACCGGGCTCACCGACGCAGACCTGATCAAGGCCCGTCGTCGCCCGTGCGAGCGGCGATCACCCGCCATCCTGCGTCGGGCACGTTGGTGAACAACAGGCGGCACGGCGGCACGTCGCACCACCGTGCCGGTCCGTCGTGATGGTCGTCGTGATGTCGCTGCTGGGCGGTGATCAGCTTCTCCAGCTCGCCCTGCAGTCTGTTCCGCTCGGACAGCACGCGATGCCACTGCTGTTCGAAGTCCTCGCCCATGGTCAGCTCCCGCCACCCCGGCGCCGTCGTCAGCGGCGGCCACTCTTCGCGACCCAGGGTTACCTGGGCTCGATGGCGCCCTCTGGCGCCACATACCCATGTTGACCTGCTGGTTGGAGTGCCATTCAGAAAAAGTCGGACGCTGGCGAGAGGGTACGAACATGTTGACCAAGTGAGTCATCAGGGGAAATAAGCAGTCAAAAAGTGGATTAGCTAGACTTACTCTGCCAACGGGAGGGATCGACCATGCCGCCACGCCTGTCAAAGCCCATGAACGTCCCGGAGAATCATGGGCCGCTGATCGACCAGTTGTGGAGCTTCTACGTCGCCGCGGATGGTCCCCCGATCCGCCGGATCGCCGAGGCCATCGAGGAACTGGACGACGAGCAGCGGAAAGGGTCGGCCAACCACGAGACGGTCCGCCGCACTCTGGGCGCGCTCACGCTGCCCCAGTGGCAGACCGTCGAGGTGCTCTTCCTGGCGCTGTGTCACATCGCCAACGTCGACCCGGACGACGAAGCCGAAAGCTACGGATACGACGATCCGGGGACGCACCGGCAAGAACTGCACGACGCCTACCGCCTGGCTCGGTTCGGCCACCGGCACGGACTGCCCCGGACCCGAACCGAGAAGGCCAAGCAGGAAAACGAAGCCGTCGAGCGCCGCCAAGGCACGCCGACAGGCGACCCGTGGGCGGCGGCTCCTCCTCGCGCCGGGGGATTCGCCGACGAGCCGCCGTTCTAGCCGCCCCTGCACGAGAAGCGCGGGGCACGCTGGGTGAGAGATCTGCTGCGGTGGCATCCTTCAGCGAATGGATCAGACGGGTGTCCTGGGCTACGCCAGGAAGCTCGCCGAGAGGCTTCGTGAGCGCATGCGCTGGCACGACTTGGGTGAAGGCGCCGGCTACGGCGAGCAAGCAGACAACGACCGTGTCCCGACCCACCACGAACCCCTCACAGAACACGCATCACGGTCTCGCCAATGAGCTTCGCGGGACCGACCGACCCAGCGGGCGGCAGGACTGCACAGGGTGATCGCCCGACGCACACCGCTGACACCGCCCCCTTCATCCGATCGAGCGTTCCACTTGATTATTGGACGATGATTCGCGCTTTCGCTATTCGGCGTGTCGCCGATCGCTAGCGAGTAGCTGTCTGCTTAACTCGGCGCATGGAGTCTTGGGATCCCGCCGGGGTGGCGCACCTGGAGTCGATTCTGGTCAGGCTGAGCGAGATCGGCTTGACCGATTTCCTGCGCGGCAAGGTCAGGGCAGTGTGGACCGCCAACCGGGATAGGCATGAGCCCGAAGAGCTGGGCGATGACTCGTGGACCTTGGCGTCGCAGTCCAGCAGGAACCTCGCCAATCTGGTGCACGCCGACGTCGAGGGCGACTCGCAGTGGCGCTCGGTCGGCGTCTCGGCGACGAAGGAGCACAACGCCGCCGTTCTTCACGTTCTCGGTGCCGAACTCCGCCTGGTCAAGGTGCCCGCCCAGGCGGGTCGTCGTCCTGGTTTCGCCAGCGACTTCGAGTGGCGAGAAGGTGCCAGGCTGGACGCGGCCGAGCGGAACAACGCGGTATGCGGCGCGCTGGCACCGATGCTTGGGATGGCCTCGTTGTTCGAAGTCGAGCGGCCTCAGGGTGAGCACCCGGTACG
Organism: Amycolatopsis sp. NPDC051071; assembly: GCF_040682875.1. Taxonomy (NCBI): domain Bacteria; kingdom Bacillati; phylum Actinomycetota; class Actinomycetes; order Pseudonocardiales; family Pseudonocardiaceae; genus Amycolatopsis; species Amycolatopsis sp. NPDC051071. Next base: position 55,346 of record NZ_JBFBBY010000041.1, read on the forward strand.
AGCTTGCCGTGATGTGTTCGTGGTGTGGGCCGGTGATCCGGCTTCGGGGCTGACTTCCGGCTGGCTAGGGTTGCCGACGACAGGTCCGGACCGGTGGCTCGCGGTCGTCCTGGCCTGGCGGGACGAGCCGCAGCCGACGTCGGTGAACACGGACAAGACCACGCCGCAGCCTGGTGACGTGCCCTCGTTCGGGAACGGGACGGCTCCAAAGCCCGCCGTCACGCTCAAGCCTCAGGTCGGGAAAGGTACTCAGACGTGAGTCCTGAGTCAGAGCCTGTCCTGCGCGCACGACGCCGGCGATCCAGTGGGACCGTGGTGGATTTCGACGGAAGGCGCCTGTCACTGGCCAGACGCCTCCGTCGGCTCCAGCGAACGACACTCGCCGCCAAGACATCGGTGACCGCTGCCGCGGTCACACAGTTCGAGAGGGGCACCACCCGCCCGACAAACGTCGTGGTCGCCGAACTCGCGCTGGCCCTGGGGGTTCCCGCGGACTTCTTCCGCCAAGGGCGCCCCATCGAGCCGGTCCCAGCCAGCGGAGCCCATTTCCGGTCCCTGCGCGCCACTCCTGCCATCGCCCGCGAGCAGGCGTTGGCGTTCGCCGAGATCGCGTTGGCCGTGGTGGACGTACTCGAGCAGTACGTCGACCTGCCTGCCGTGACCGACATCGTCGAACCCATCGACGGCGAACCGACACCGGATCAGCTCATCACGACAGCAGCGAACACACGGAAGCGCCTCGGCGTCGAACCCGGGCCCGTTCCCCACGTCGTGCGGCTCCTGGAAGCCCACGGCATCGTCGCCCTCCGCCTACCACCTGATGTCGACCCACGCGTCGATGCCTTCTCCACCGAAGCGGGCCACCGCCCTCTCGTGCTGCTCTCCCCCGCCAAGGACGACCGCGCCCGCAGCCGGTTCGACGCCGCACACGAACTCGGCCACCTCGTCATGCACCAAGACGTCGAGCCCGGCTCCAAGATCATCGAAACGCAGGCGCACCAGTTCGCCTCCGAGTTCCTCGCCCCCACACCGGAACTCGAACCCGACCTTCCCCGGAAGGTCGACTGGGACGCGCTGCTGCAGGCCAAGACCAAGTGGGGTCTCAGCCTGGCCGCGCTGGTGTACCGCGCCCACGCCATCGGCCTCTGGACCGAACACGCCTACCGCCGCGCGAACCAGCACCTGGCGGCCCAGGGCTACCCCGAGCAAGGACCACTCGGCCCTCCCGAATCGCCCTACCTCCTCGGCGCCGCGACCAAGCTCTTATCCGAAGCCGGCACCACCCTCGATCACCTCGCCACCGCGAGCCGCCTCACGCTCGACCAGATCACCGAGATCGTGGCCGCGGGCAGCGAGACAAAACCCCGCCTCCGCCTCACAGTCACGCCATAACCCCTAACAGGCTCACCTTGCCCAGCTACCTCAAACGACAGTTCCACGCACTCAGCCGCCTGCCGTCACGGTGTTGAAGGCCACCGCTCACGGCTGACCTGAACGCCGCCGGCGGCAGATCAGCTTGCTGCACTGCGAGAACCAGACATCCCACGCGAGAACCAGTGTTCCGCGCTGACGAAAAAGGTCGGCAGACATGAAATTCAGGCGAAGGAACTCCGAGGCGCTCGCCGACTTGATCTGCGGAAATCCCGGCGCGCCCGACCATGAATGTGACCCAAGGGCCGAGCCCAAGTACTTCCCGTATCGGTCGAGCAGCTACATCACCGAGTTCTTCCACGACCTCGGCACCGACTGGACACACGACGGATCGACCCGGCACCGCTGGGTCGCGGACGTCCTCGATTCCATGTTGAGCGAGCCACACGACGGCCCCACGTACCCGCCCGAGGTCTTCTGCCGGCTTATCGACTACCTCATGAGCCCCAGCGACGCCACCAACGAAGGCCCCCAAAGGCCGAACGCACTACGGCAGCTCAACAACGTACTAGTACTCCAGCCGTAGTTTGTGATGTTTATGGCTCGCGGGACTGTCCCAGTAACGGTGTTTCTGGCCCGACGCGCCGGGCGTGAGCTCGGCGGGAAGGGCACGGTGTGTGATGACACTGGACGTCATGAGTC
>NZ_JBFBBY010000042.1:0-57344 GCF_040682875.1 Amycolatopsis sp. NPDC051071
TGTGAAGGTCGAGTTTCCTCGGCTGAGCCGCGTGAAGGCCCCCTTCCCTCGGCTCAGCCGAGGGAAGGGGGCCTTCACGCGCTGTCGTCGTGACTGGTGGGGCGGCAAGCCGGAGAGCTTGCCGGTGGGCACACAACGTGAAACGCCACGGGCACGACGAACGACTTACTCGGTACGCAAGTACGGAAAGTTGTGGTCGATGAGCGCTGATCGCGCGGTCCAGCTGCACTGGGAGTCCCGGCATGTCACCGGCGACGGTCGCTGCGCGCTGTCCTATCCGGGCATCGCCGTGGTCCGCCACCATGACGGCGAGGTCGTCGGCCAGGCCTGGGTGCCGATCGGCGACGAACCCACCTTCGACGACGACGAAGCCCTCATCGCCGCCTTGCACGCCGCGTGGCGGTGGAGCAAGAGCGCCGCCTGACCGCGCGGCTACTCGCCGCCCTTGTACTTGCGCTGATGTTCCTCGGCTTGCTCGCGCGGCGACTTGTCCACGTAGCGCCCGTGGACCAGGTCGTTCTCCGTGTAGTCCGCCCGCCGCGACGACCAGCCCGGCAGCATGAACTTGCGGGTCCCGCCCCGTCCCCGATCACGCAGATCGGTGATTATGGCGATGCCGATGACCAGGACGAGAACGCCCAGCCCGATCCAGATTCCGACCATGTCTGCTCCCCCCACAGATGAAGTCCCAAGGCGAGGGTAGCGCGGGGAAAGTCCTCGGACGTTGCTCTTTTCGGGCGCGGGCATGACGGTGCCCCGGTCTCCGCGAGGGTTCGCGGACACCGGGGACCGGGAGCGGTCAGCCCCGGGTGTTCGGGTCGATCACGCCACCCGCGAGGCCGGTGGCGGCGTCTCCGATGGCGCCGGTGGAGTCGACGACACCCTGACCGGCGGCGGTGGCCGAGTCGACGGCGCCCTGACCCGCCGCGGTGGCGTTCTCGGCGAGGCCCTGTCCCGTCTCGGCCAAGCCACCGGCGGCCTGACTCGCCTGGTCAGCGGCACCGGACAGATCGACACCGGTCAGCTCGCCGACCTTGTCGCCGGCACCGCCCAGCAGTTCGGCGGCCTTCTCCTTGAGCGAGTCGAACAGGCTCATCTGGGGTACTCCTCGGATCGGTCGGGCGGGTGCGGCTGCAAGTTCACCGTACAGGACAAATCGGGCACGGTGCGCGACGACCGCACCGCGTCCACAATGGACGGTTCACTCCGAGGTACCCGGGACCGGCGATGAGCGTGCGCTCAGCGACAGGGCGGCTGATAGCGATCGATGGCGAGGCCGCGGAAGTCGAGCTTGTTCGGGGTCTTGCCGACGAAGACCAGGCCGCGTGCCTCGGCCAGCGCCGAAACGAACGAGTATGTGGGTTTACCCAACTCCGGCAGCGTCGTCCACGCGTCGGGCGCGAAGCTGAAGAACTTCTTCACGAGCTTCCCGCCGGTCGACGGCACCTTCGTGAGCCATTTGTCGCCGCCGCTCCAGTGCGACGCCGGGCGCAGCTGGACGTAGAGATCGTCGGTCGCGCTGTAGGTCATCCAGAAACCGGCGGATTTCGTGAGATCGGCCTGCGCTTCGAACTGATTCCCGAGCCAGACGACGACCACGTGCCACTCGGCTTTGAGGAACGCCACCTTGGCCGCGTACCCGCCGCCTTCGCGGACCAGCAGGCTGCCGGTCGGCGGAACGGTCGTACCCTCGCCGGACGCGATCCAGTGCTGCAATCGGTCGATCGACGGGGTCGCGCATTCGCATTCGCGCCGTGGCGGATGCCAGCCGGACGCGTCGGCGATCGCCCCGGGGCCGATCAGCGGGACGAGGAGCATGGACGCGAGTACCGCGAGCGTCCTGCAGAAGCGAACCCTGGATCCTCCGCGCATTCCGGGAAACTAGCACGGAATTCCCTCCCACAGCGGGAAAGCCGGTGAAGTGCCCCACTGAGCGGAACTGTCCTTTGTGGACATCAGTCCGCGAGGAGGCCGTCCAGCTCGGCTGCGAAGAGCAGGGAAGGGTCGAAGCCCATCCCGGCGAAGTGTCCGGCGACCTCCAGCGACAGGACGCCGTGGATCCGGGTCCAGAAGGTCAGGGCGCGGCGAAGGGTCGCGGACGGCGCGCGATGGCCGCCGTCCCAGTGGCGATGGTCGTCGAGATGGGCATCGAACGGCGTCGCGTGGTCATCCGCGGGACGCGTGGCGTGGACGTCGAGCAGGACCGCCATGATCTCATTGGAGATCTCGGTGGTGTCGTCCGGCGCGTGGTAGCCGGGAATGGGCGTGCCATAGATCAGCAGGTACCGCTGCGGGTCCTTCAGGGCCCATTCCCTTATCGCGTAGGCGACTTCGGCCACTCCGCCACCCGACTCGGCGGACGCCTTGACGGCGTCGGCGAGGCTTCGGTATGCGTCGCGAATGAGGTCCGTGAGCAGCTCGTCGCGACTGGCGAAGTACCGATACAGCGCGGGACCGCTCATGCCGACGTGTTTGGCGATCGCGTTGAGGGAAAGCGCCGAGACCCCCGTCGTGGCCAGCTGCTCCCACGCGTACTGCTTGATCTCCGCGCGCACTTGCGCCCGGTAGCGCTCCCGCGAGCTCTTGCCGCCTGCGTCCATCGGTCACCTCCAGCGTCTAGTTAGAGGCTATCACTTTCCCTATTGACACTCAGCCTGGCGTGGTTATAGCTTCTAACTATCGCGAGTGCAGCTAACCAAACAGGGAGAAACCCGATGCCGAAGACCCTCACCCGTACCGGAGCACGCGCCGCACTGCTCGCCCTCCCGCTGGCCATCGGCCTGCTGGGCGCAACCGTGACGCCCGCACAGGCCGCCACCACCGCTGCCCCGGCTCCGCTGACCTGCCAAGGGAAGACCATCGACACGCAGGCCCCGATCCACTACCGGACCGAGACCCTCATCAAGGCTCCGCTGAGCAAGATCTGGCGGCTGCAGACCGACGTCGAGAACTGGCCGTCCTGGCAGGAGCCGGTCCTCAGCACCCAACGCCTCGACTGGGGTCCGCTGCGGAAGAACTCGCGGTTCCGCTGGACCACCCCGACGCCGGCCACCGCGACGACCCCCGCCACCACGCTGTCGATCACCTCGACCGTGCACCAGCTCCAGCGCGGCAAATGCCTCCGCTGGAGCGGACCCGCCGTCGGCGAGGGACTCGGCATCGACAATGGCGTCCACGTCTGGAACTTCACCGAGGTCAAGGGCGGCGTACTCGTCCGCACCGAAGAGAACTGGGCCGGCGCCCAGGTGGAAGCCGACGTGCCCACCTCGACCCAGTTCCTCGGCATGGGTCTCGAAGCCTGGCTGAAGGACCTCAAGGCCACCGCCGAAGCCCACTGCTGACCCGCTCACCGCGGCCTACGCCACACCTCGTGCTCTCCAGAAGTACAGGAAGGCCCCCTTCCTTGCGTCTAGGTACAGGAAGGGGGCCTTCATGTACTTGGAGAAGGAGACGTACGCACTCACGACCCCTGGACCGACCCGCCGTCCGTGAAAGACGGAATGGCGCCGTAGGAGGCCTTTCGCGAAGCCCGCCGCAAAGTCGCCAGCACCGCGGGCCCCAGCGCCAGGATCGCCACCGTATTCGTGATCGCCCGCCCGGTGTCCCATCCGGCCGTCGACGTCAGCAGGGTGAAAACCGCGAACCGGTGCAGGTTTTCCAGCAGCGGAGCACCGGAGGCGTACGAAATGTGGCCGTCGTGGTACGGCACTTCGGCGTCGGTGATGAACGGCCAGAACCACAGGTTCATCAGGAACCCGAACACGTACGCGACGAAGATGCCGTAGCCAACCAGCATCGCGATCTCGGCCTTGCCGGTGACCCGGCGCGGCAGCAGTCCCGCGCCCATCCCGATCCACGCCGAGCACATCATCTGGAACGGCAGCCAAGGTCCCACTCCGGCGGTCAGCAGCGCCGAAGCGAACAGCGACGTACAGCCCAGCACGAAACCAAAGCCGGGCCCGAGCACCCGCCCGGCCAGCACCAGCAGGAAGAACACCGTCTCGATCCCCGCGGTCCCCGCGCCGAGCGGGCGCAACGCCGCGTTCACCGCCGAGAGGACGCCGAGCATCGCGAGTGCCTTGGAATCCATCCCCCCTTCGGACAGCTCGGCCAGCACGATGACGATCAGGATCGGCAGGATCCCGATGAACACGAACGGCGCGTCCGGGCCGTGCTGCATCGACTGCGGTTCGACGCGGACCAGCAGCGGCCAGATGAACATCATCAGGCCCGCCAGCGACGCGAGGCCGAGCACCAGTGCCGAGCGCGGGCCCAGCCGGACCGCGGGCGCCGTGGTCACCGGACCTCCTGCGGCAGCGCCGAACGGACGTCGTCGACGGTGAGCCACGGTTCGCCAAGGATCTTGGCGACCTGCGTGGCGAACGCCGGGGAACCACCCAGCACCTCGCCGGTCGGGCCGTCCGAAACGACCTCCCCTTCCGCCATCACGAGCACGCGATGCGCGATGGTCGCGACGAATTCGACGTCGTGGGTGGCCACGACGACCGCCTTGCCCTCGGCCGTCAGCGACGCGATCATCTGCGCCAGCGCGGCCTTCGCGGTGTAGTCGAGGCCTCGGGTGGGTTCGTCCAGCAGCATGATCCGGGGCGCGGCCGACAACTGCACCGCGAGTACGAGTGCGAGACGCTGTCCCTCGGACAGGTCACGCGGATGCGACGCCGGATCGATGCCCGGTGCGAGCCTGTCGAGCAAGCCTCGGCAAGATCCCGGCTCCGCACCCGATTCCGCGTCGGCCGCGTCGCATTCGGCGGCGACGGTCTGCAGGTACAGCAGATCGCTCGCGGTCTGCGGCACCATCCCGACCAGTTCGCGTGCCTCGGCGCTGCTCAGCGTTTTCGGATCCTTGCCGCCGACGGTGACCTTCCCGCCCTGCCGGGGACCGGAGCCCTGCACCGCCCACAGCAGGGAGGACTTGCCGGAACCGTTGCGGCCCATCATCGCCAGGACCTCACCGGCACGCAGGGCGAGATCGACCTCCCGCACCGCGACCTTCGGCCCGTACCGCACGACGACACCGGACGCGGTCAGCAACTCCTCGCCCGCGGTCGTGGTCCGGACCGGCGGCGCTCCCAGCGTCAGCGAAGAAGCGCGGCGGCGGGCGTCGCGTACGGACATCGGCAACGGATCCCACGACGCCAGCCGTCCTAAATGGACGATGGGCGGCGCGATGGGCATATCCTTCAGCACCTCGGGTGGCGTGCCGTCCACCACCGCACCGGTACCCGGCACGTAGATCATCCGGTCCGCGAACGGGATCACGCGTTCCATGCGGTGCTCGGCCATCAGCACCGTCGTACCGAGGTCTTCCACCAGCCTCGCCAGCGTCGCCAGCACCTCTTCGGCCGCCGTCGGGTCCAGCGCCGACGTCGGTTCGTCCAGCACGAGCACCTTCGGATGCGTGGTCAGCACCGAGCCGATCGCCACCCGTTGCTGCTGCCCGCCGGACAACGTCCGCAGTGCGCGGCGACGCAGTTCCGCGATGCCGAGGAGATCCAGAGTTTCCTCGACGCGGCGGCGCATCACCTGCGGGTTGAGGCCGAGTTGTTCCATGCCGTAGGCGAGTTCGTCCTCGACGGTGTCCGTGACGAAACCCGCCAGCGGGTCCTGGCCGACGACGCCGACCAGATGCGCGAACTCACGCGGCGGCCGGGACCTCGTCGTGATGCCGTCGACCGACACCGTCCCTTCGAGGTGGCCGCCGGTGAAATGCGGGACGAGACCGTTGATCGTGCCGAGCAGCGTCGACTTGCCCGCACCCGTCTGGCCCGCGAACAGCACGAGTTCGCCTTCGCCGATGGACAACGTCACGTCGGACAGCACCGGCTCGGTGCGGCCGTGGTAGGTGAAGGAAACCTGATTCAGTTCGATCATGCGTGCGCTTCTTTTTCGTGCGCTTCTTTTTCGTGCGCGGCGTACGGGGGTTCGGGAACCGGGGTCAGGAAGGCGGGCAGCACGCCGATCAGCACGCCGAGCAACGGCCCCCACGACAGCAACGGCCAGGACAGGTTGATCAGCGACGGGTTCATGTTCATCGGGTTCACGTTGGATGTCGTGAACAGGATCGCCGCGACGCCGATGCCGCTCGCGGCGGCGACGACCTCCGCCAGATGCCAGCGATCCGGCCGGTAGCGGGTGCGCTGGACCCGCTTGCCAGCGGACCAGAACCCGGCGAGCCCGACCAGCACACCCGCGGAAAGCACCGGCGCGGCGAGATACCGGGGCGTCGAACCGTCCAATGTGGCGTAAACGCCGACGCAGACGCCGATCAGGCCGATGATCATCAGTGTTCCGGTGATCAGCCGGGCGCGGGCCGCGACCATCCCCGCGCGGCCGTAACCCCGGGAGTCCATGGACGCCGCGAGTTGCAGTGACCGCGAAAGCGCGTCCTCCAGCACCGGGATGAGGATGGCGTGCAGCGCCTTCACCTTCTTGCCCGAGCCACCCCGCAGCTTGCGGGCCCGCCGCACCCGCAGCACGCTTTCGGCGAGCTGCGGGAACACCGACAGCGCGACGATCACCGCCGTACCCACCTCGTACAACGCGGGCGGCATCGCCTTGAGCAGCCGTTTCGGGTTCGCGAGCGCGTTGGCCGCGCCGAGGCAGATCACCATCGTCGCCAGCCGCATCCCGTCGTAAAGCCCGCCCAGCAACGATTCCGCGGACACGTCGCCGAACAGCCGGATCCCCGCCGCCCATTCGGGCAGCGGGATCTCGGGCAGCCGCAGGATGATCGTGGAGCCTTCGGCACCGCCGAACACCAGCCGGAAGAACACTCGGACCGCGACGATGAACGCGCCGAGGTACAGGTAGAGCCGGAACGCCAGTGCCCATGGCGCCTCACTGCGCCGGGCCACGACGACGTATCCCGCGACGGCCACGATGGTCAGCAGCAGCCACGGGTTCGTCGTGCGGGTCGCCGCGACGGCGAGCCCCAGCGCCCACACCCACCAGGCGGCCGGATGCAGGTCGCGCGGCAGGAAGTACGACGTCATCCGGCTCCCTGCGCGTGTTTACGTCTGCGTGCCACCAGGAATCCGGCCACGCACAAGGCCAGCACCGCGCCACCGGCCACCCACGGCGCCCAGTCGCTCGCGCCGGACTCGCGCTGGATCACCGCGTTGACGTCTTCGGCGTTCTCGCCGCCGGTGAACGCGACGTTCATCGACGGGTCTTTCGCCTGCGGCCGCGCCGAAGCGCTCGGACGCGGTTTGGGTGGCGGCAGCGCACCGGAACCCGGGCCCGCCGCCGGACCTTCTCCTTGGCTCGCGCCGGGTTCCGCTCCCGCCCTCGGCTGCTGCTCGCCGCCCTGCTGCCCGCTGCCCGCCTGAGGCTGTGGCCGCTGCCTCTCGTTGGGATCGTCGGTGACCGGCTTGGCTTCCTCGCGCGGTACACAGGGCAGGCTCTCGGTTCCCGGCCGCACCGCGGACACCCGCGGCACCGGGTTGTTCTCCGCGGTGGCGTTGAGCGAGAACGACCAGCCTTCGAACCCGCCGGGGATGAAGTCGCGGTTCTTCACACCCCATTGGCTGTAGTCCCACGCGCAGTTGTTCGAGGCGTGCCAGTACGACCAGTAGGCCTGCGCCGGTGGCGTGTCGATGCACAGCTCGCGGTACTTCTCACGGCCGGCGATCGGGACGTCCTCCGCCGCCGACGGCCGGTTCTCGACCCGGCAGATGAACGCCTCGCCCCAGCGCTGCGCCCCCGCGATCTGAAACCCCGCGCCCTTGAGCGCGTCCAGCCCGGTACCGCGACCGGCCTGGGGGTCACAGCGCACGATGGTCGTGCCGCCGAGCTGCTGGAAGTCGACGACCACGGTGACACCGGTGGCGTCCTTGCAGAACCCCGGATAGCCCTTGCCCTGATCGACCGCGTGCGCGACAGGTGACGAGGCTGCGATCAGGAAGATCACCGCCAGTACGCCGAAGACCTTCCTCATTGGACGGTCGGCGTGACACCGGGCGGCGGGTTGGTCGTCGCCGACTTGTTCAGCGAGTACGACCAGCCTTCGAAGCCACCGGGGACGACCTTGCGATTGAGCGCGCCATAACTGCTGTAGATCCAGGGAGACCCGGAACCATTGGCGTACCAGTAACCCCAGTACGCGCCGGCGGGCGGGGTGTTGACGCACGCTTCCTTGTAGTTCGGGTTGCCCGACAGCGGAATGGTCTCCGCCGCGGACGGGCGGCCACCCAGACGGCAGACGAATCCGAGGCCCCATCGCGCGGTGCCCGCGACCGGGATCCCGGCGTCCTGCAACGCCTTGATGCCGGTGCGGTCGGTACCCGGGTTCGCATTGGGTGAGCAGCGGGTGATTGTCGGTGCGGCGGTGCCGCCGTTGCCGTCCAGCTCCTGAAAGTCGACGACGACGGTGACCCCGGTCAAGGCGTCGTTGCCGGTACAGACCCCGTTGTAGCCCGCGGCGTTGGCCGGCGCGGCCACCGCGGTGGTCAGTCCGGTCAGTCCGATGAGGACGGACGCGACGGTGAGCAGTTTTCTCATGATGAGACCCCCTTGGTCTTGATGAAGCGGCGAAGCAGGAGAAGAAGGGCGACCGCGGCGGCCAGCAGGATCCCGGCCAGCCCGACGAGCCCCCAGGTCATCCAGGTGGGCTGGGCGGAGGACTGCGACTGAGAACTGGCCACGGCGGCGTTGATGTCGGAAAGCGGCAACCGGATGGCGGGTGACAGCGGCGAATCCGCGGCGGTGAGCCACGACCGGCCCGCGACCCCCTGCGCGGCGGCAAGGCTCGTCGGGAAGTCGGTCTTCCCGTCGCTCGCCGCGACCGATCCCTTCGCGAAGCCGCCGTCGGCGAGCACCAGCTTGCCCAGCGAACGCGAGGTTCCGCTCGCGTCGAGTCCGGCGACCTGCCGTGCGGCGGCGACGGCGGCGCTGAGCGCGACGTCCGGCTCCCCGGCCTCACCGGTCACCATGCCCTCGCCGGTCGGCCGGACGCCGAGCGCGCTCACCGCGGAGACAAACGCGGCCACCCGCCGCTCGGACCAGCCGTCCGGGCGTTTCGTCGCCGGTGCCGCGTCGGTATGCGGACGGGCACCCAGCGCGGTGACCGCCGCGGCCGTCGCGGCGAGATCGCCGGATCCACACTCCGTGGTGTCGAGGTGTCTCGGGAACGTTCCGTCGGCGCACTGGCGCGAGAGCAGCAGTTCGACCGCGGGACCGGGGTCGGCGGTGGTCGCGAGCAGGGCCCACGCGTGCCGTTCGACGGTCTCGTCGGCGTCGGCGAAGGATCCGATGTCGGTGAACTTGCCGTCCTGCCCCCGGAGTTTCACCAGGTCGTCACGCAGCTGATCGACGACGTCCGACTTCGCGAACTCGGCGACGAGCACGAGTTTCGCGAGCGGTTCGGCGTAGGAGGCACCGGTCTGCTCATACGGCGCGCCGTGGGCGTAGGCCTGCACGGCTTCCGGCGTGAGCAGGAACTTCGTCGCGCGCGCGACCGCGTCCGGCTGCTCGTCCAGCGCCCGCAGCGCGAGCACCAGCTCCGCGGTGGCGTCGTAGTCGACGTAGGTCTTGCCGTCCTCGGTGACCTCGACGTGGTCGCCGCCGACCAGCCGGTTCGTCAAGTACGCGCCAAGACGGGACGCCGGGGTCGCCGTGTCCGGGATCGCGACCGGGGCCGCGATCGTCGACGGCGGCGGGACGTGGGCGCCCGTGGACGCCCGTGGCGCGGTGGCCTTCTTGGGTTTCGGCGTGGTGGTCTTCGGCGCGGGCTTGACCGCGGGCGGGCTGGTCGGCGGCCCGGTGCTCTTCGTCAGTGTGGAGAAGGGGATCTGGGAAAGCCCGAGCGAGGCCTGTGCGCCCGCGCGGATCCACGTGTCGAGCCCGCCGATGCCGTTGACCCGAGCCGCCACGTAGGAGTCCGGGTTGTAGGCGATCGCGCCGATGTCACCGGCGAGCCGGTTCCCGGAGTCGGCGGCGGCGCTCGCCTGCGCGGCCTTGAGGAACCGGACGCCGCGGTCCACCGCCACGTCCGCGCCGCCCGCGTCGGCGAGTGCCTGGACGATCATCCCGGTGCTGTTGGTGTTCGGGGCTTCGGTGCCGACACCGCCACCCCAGCCACCGCCCGGGGTCTGGTTCCCGATGAGCCAGGAGACGGTCTTGGCGATCGGCACGTCGAGTCCGGCGGCACCCGCCTTCTTCGCGGCCAGCAACGCCGAAAGTGCGAGGCCGGTGGCGTCGCCGTCCGACGCGGACAGGTCGAACGGCTTGCCTTCGTCACAGGTCGAGACCTTCTCGCCGTTCGGCTTGACGTGGTCGCCGGTCTCGGTCGTCTTGATGTAGCCGAAGAAGATCCGGAAGTAACCCTCGGAACACTGCTGGGTCAGCAACTTGTCGATGGCGAGCCGGTCGTTCTCACCCACCGCGGCGAGCCCGATCACGCCGAGTGCCTGGCCGAACATGTTCGCGTTGTTGATCACCGCATCGGCGAGGGCGGGATCCTTCGAATAGTCGCTGATCCGGCCGATGTCGGGACCTTCGCGCATGATCGCGCCCTTGGTCTCGGCGACCATGTCGTATCCGTCGAAGTTCCGGGGGTTCCGGCCGGAGACCTCGGCGGCGACCAGTGTCTTGGCGACGGCGCCGCCGACGATGAGCTTGTCGTAGCCTGCGCCAGGGACGAGGCCGTCCCAGGTGAAGTAGTCGGTGGCGTGTCCCTGCTCGTCGAGGAACTTCACGATCGGTTCGGCGCTCGCCCCGTTGCCCGAGGCGTACATCGCGAACAGCGCGTCAAGCATCAGGCCGTGATCGGGCAGTTCGCCACCGTTGGGGTTTTCGAAAGTGCCGTCCGGCTTCAGCTTGCTCGCGAGCCAGCGGGAGTTCGCCTGCGCCGCGTCGCGGTCGCTCGCGGCTGCCGCCGTGCCCGTGAGCAGCGCGGCGACCACGCCGGTACTGACGGCGAAGGCCAGGGCTGCCAGGTACCCGCGGCGCATGTACTCCTCCTTGCGGCCGTGAAGGAGACAGGCGCGGGACGCCGTAGTCACCCCTGCTTATCGCGACAGTGGTTCGGACTTCTGGTTCGTGCATCCACTCGTGCGGCACCCGGCTCGCCCTGGTGAGGGCCCACGGTTGCGCGACAGCGCCGGATTTCGACCGGCTTTCCCGTCACGAGCGGCGATGTGAAGTTGTCGAGCCCGCCGAGGTTAACACCCGATAACCCGAGGCAGACACCGCCGAGCAGGTCGGTTGCCAGAATCACACCGTCACTCGGGGCATGGCGGTACCGCGGGGCCGACCGGGATGAGACTCTTCGGTTCGTCCGATTCAACGCGGTCGTGGGGGAAGTCCGGTGAGAGTCCGGCGCTGTCCCGCAACGGTATGCCTTCCAGGCGAGCCCGGTCACCCACGTCGCGCGGTGTCACACCGAGTCCTGTCGAGGAAATGCGGGAAAGGGTTCTCATGAGACGTTGGGTTTTCGCTGTCGCCCTGCTGTGCGGTATCGGGCTGGTCGCCGCTCCGGCGGCGAGCGCGACCACCGCGAACAAAGCGGACGCGGCCGCGGGCTGGCTCGCCAGGCAGATGACCGATGGCGAACGATTCGAGGCCGACTTCGGCGGCCAGAAGTTCCCCGACCAGGGGCTGACGATCGACGCCGTCTTCGCGTTCGCCGCCGCCGGGGTGTCGGACACCAACGCGGGCAAGGCGATCACGTGGCTGGCCAAGCCGGAGATCACCACGGGTTACGTCGGCAGCGGCAACGAGGCCTACGCGGGTGCGCACGCCAAGCTGATGCTGGCCGCGCAGATCCGGGGCAAGAACCCGGCGTCGTTCGGCGGCGTCGACCTGAAGGCGGGACTGCTCTCGCTGCTGACGCCGTCCGGCCGGTTCTCCGACCGCTCCGATTTCGGTGACTACTCCAACGCTCTCACGCAGTCGCTCGCCCTGCTGGCGCTGGACCGCACGTCGTCGGGCGCTCCCGCGTCGGCCGTGACGTTCTTGGCGGGTACCCAGTGCGCGGACGGCGGTTTCCCGCTGAACTTCGGCGAGGCGACGTGCAGTAGCGACGTCGACTCGACCGCGTTCGTCGTACAGGCGCTGCGTGCCACCGGTGACGCGGTGAACGCCGGCGAGGGCACCTCGTGGCTGGTCACCAAGCAGCACGCGAACGGTGGCTTCGGCGTCGGCACGAACGCTCCGAACGCCAACAGCACCGGCCTCGCCGCCGAAGCGCTGGCAGGTCACCGTCCCGCCGCCGCGGTCAAGGCACGCGAATTCCTGCGGTCGCTGCAGACCGGTTGCGCCGGTGCGACGGCGGACCGCGGCGCGATCGCCTACGACGCCACCGGCCTGAACCCGTCGACCGCTCCGCGTGCGACCGCGCAGGCGATCCTCGGCCTGGCAAGGGTTCCGTTGAGCGACCTGCAGGGCGGAGGCCGTCCGCAGGCCCCGGTGCTCGCCTGCCCGTGACGTCACCTCGTGAGTGGTAAGGGTCTCGGGCTTGTCTATGAAGGAATTGGGACACTCAACGTCCCAATTCCTTCATAGACTCCGGCAGCGACCCGCATAACCGTCTTTATCACTCACGAGCGCGAAGGGGCTCGACGACATTGGCCAGCTCGTCGAGGCGTTCCAGGGTCTCGGCCTCGGGCAACGTCGGCAGGATGAGCGAGACTTCGTCGACCCCCGCCTCGGCGAGGCGCTTGAGCAGCTCAGGATCGGCCGGTGCGCCGAACACACTGATCCAGACGTCGGTGCGGCCTTGGTCGGCGAGCCAGGACCGGACCCGGCGCAGTTCCTCCGGCGGGGTCACGGAATGCGGCAGCCAGCCGTCGGCGTGCTCGGCGAGCCGCTTGAGTCCCGCGGGGCCCTGACCGGCGACGTAGATCGGCACGTGCTTCCGCACCGGCTTCGGCCAGGCGTAGACCGGGTCGAAGTCGACGTGCTTCCCGTGGAACTCCGCCTCGTCCTTCGCCCAGATCTCCTTGAGTGCCTGCAACTGCTCGGTCAGCAAGGCACCCCGCGTCCGCGGATCGACGCCGTGGTTGCGCATCTCCTCGATGTTCCAGCCCGCGCCGACGCCGAACACGACCCGGCCGTCCGAGAGCAGGTCCAGACTGGCGATCTCCTTGGCCGTGTAGAGCAGATCACGCTGGATCATCAGCGCGACCGCGGTGCCGAGCCGGAGGTTCGAGGTGGCTGTCGCGGCAGCGGTCAGCGCCACGAACGGGTCGAGGTTGCGCAGGGCGCCCCGTGGCAGCTCACCGCCGGGATACGGCGTTTCCCTGCTCACCGGGATATGCGAATGCTCGGGGAGGTAAAGGGAATCGAATCCCTTCTCCTCCATGGCCGCGCCCAGCACCTGCGGGCGGATTCCTTCGTCGGTCACTGATGCCGCGATACCGAAGTCCATACAGTGCACGACCCCTCGGGACACCCGGGTATTCCCGGCGGGGAGCGCGGGTCGCCTGGACGCGCCCCTCCGGGTCGGCAAGAAGGACTCGTGAGTGATTTGGGTCGTTCTAACGACCCAAATCACTCACAAGCTTTTGCTCAGCCCGCCGAACGCCCCAGGGCGACCGTCAGGTCCGGTTCAAGCGCGCGGACTTCCGGATCAGAGTGCCAACGCCGCACGAGAGTGGCCAGGCGACGCAAATCGATGCGTACCGTGGCGGACCCCAGTTGAGCGACCTGGCCGAGGAGCGGCCGAACGAGCCGGCAGGCCCGCTCCAGCTCGCCGGACGCCGCGTAAGCCAGGCAGAGCCGCACACCGAATCGCGCGCGAGCCCGAACCGCGCTACCGGGAATCCGGGCGAGCTCCCGGCTGAGAACCTCCGCGGCCTCCGCAGGCCGCCCCAGATCGTAGAGACACCAGCCGGTCGCGACCGCTACGGGATTGGAGACGTGCGAAGTACCGATCACCGGTCCTTCAGGCGCCCCGTCAGGCTCCGACAGCAAAGCCTGCGCACGGTCCAAGGCAGCGAGGCATGCGTCACGGTCCCCTTCCAGCGCGTGCCCTTGTGCCTCACGCTGCACCGCGAGCCCGAGAATCCGCGCCGGCAGGTTCTTTTGCTCCTGGGCCCGTCGCGCCAGCGATACCGTCGCGGCGCCGTCACCCTGATACATCGTGATCAGGGCCTGTCGCACCAGTGCGTAGCCGCCCAAGAAGTCGTCGCCCGCCACCTTCGCGACCTGCACCGCCCGTTCCGTCCACCACGCTGCCGCCGTGTCGTCACCGGACTCCTGTGCCATCCAGCCCGCGTACTCCGCCGTACGTGCGGCCAAGGAGGCCACACCGGGCAAGGTACGGCCGTCCACCTGCGTCGCGAGTGTCCGCAAGGCCTGCGCCTGTCCGACCACCATCGGCAGCACGACGTCAGGGGACGAGAACTGCCCCAGCTCCCGCGCCGAGTCGAACAGCCGACGGTGATACAGCAGTTGCGCCTCCGCGTTGGCCGATACAACACCGGTACCGGACACTTTGAGTCCGGCGATCACGGCCATCCCGCCAAGCAGGACGTCCCGTCGCGCCACAGGACTGAACGCAGCACCACCATCAGGCGTCATCGTCATCACCCACACCTCTTCTTCAGCCGATTCGGACACAACGGTGCGCGCGGTCCGCGCCGTCCCACCCGCCAACGCGATCAGCTCGCCCTCGGCGCGCAACGCGGCATCGCACTTGCGCACAAACTCGGGCGACGGGGACTGCGCGCCGGTTTCGATCCGACTCACATGTCCCTTGCTGTAGTAGAGACGACGTGCGAACTCGCTGAGAGAAACCCCTTCGGCCACTCGCAACGCCCGCAACCTCGCCCCGAAAGTCTCCGACAGGGAAGACATCCGCGCACCGCCCTTCTCCGCTGACCATCTTCCGCACTCTTGTGCCGACCGGCATGGGGGTTCGTGTTCTGTCCTGGACCGGAAACAGGAAACAGGAAGTCGAACCTCCCGGGTATTAAACAGTAAGGGTGCCTCGACGCGTCCTGCCTGCGCCCACGTCGACAAACGGACACGAAAGATCCTTGTCAAAAACGTGACAAATTCTGGTCAGCGCCAGAACGGAAACAGGAAACGCTCCCCCTACTCCCAAGTAGGGCTTGTCAAGCGGCCGACCGGATGCCAAGGATTACTCCCTGTCATCCGTCCGGCAAGTACCTGCGATGCCGCCTGCCGAACCGGCGACACCCACCCGGCGAGCACGAAAGGTCCATCGTTGAACCAGATCTTCCTCAACTACCGCACAGCCGACGAACGTTTCGGAGTGGCAATGCTCGACCGTGAGCTGTCCCGGGCGTTCGGCCCGGAGACCGTCTTCTTCGCTTCGAAATCAATCGAACTTGGCGCCGATTGGGAGAAGAGCATGTTCGACGCGGTCGCGGCGTCGTCGGCGCTGCTGGTGGTAATGGGCCGCCATTGGATCGACGCCAAGAACGCCGACGGCCTGCGCCTGATAGACGATCCGGAAGATTTCGTCCGCCGGGAGATCCTGACCGCTTTCGAACTCGGGAAGCGAGTCATTCCCGTCCGAATGGACGTGCCGGAAAGGGTGCCCGCCGAGGAGTTGCCGGAGGTTCTTCGCTCGCTTCCCACGCTCCAGGACATCTCGATCCACTTCCGTAGCGCCGGCCCCGACATAGACAGGCTCGCGGCCAGGCTGCGACAGCTGATTCCCGGATTGCCGACGCCGTCGTCTTCGTCATCATCGGCATCGGCCGGGAAGTTCACGGCCTACGCCCATGAAGGCGGGGTGGTCAATCAGTACGACCAGGTCACCGTCCGGGGCGATCTCCATGCCGGCCCCAGATTCGGCTGACCTGCCCCTTTCCCCGCCCAGAAATCCGAGAAACCCACACGGAGCTGAACCGTGAGCGAGGACAAGCCGGCCGAACCGGCGCCCCAGGAACCGGCGACCCCGCCCAAGGAGGAATCCTCATCACCGCCCAAGGACAATCCGGCACCATCCAGCAGGGAGGAGGCGGTCAAGAGCCTGCGCGGTGAGGCATCGGAACTGTCGAACGTCCGGTTCACCAAGATCATCTCGGAGGCCGGCGGAAGACTGGAGGGCGCTGGGACACTCAACCTTTTCCAAGGCGACATCATCGTGGACGGCGACTTTGTGGCCGGCCCAGGTGGCCGGAGCACCTCTCGCCGGTCGACGAGAGCTCGGACCGAACCGCAGGACGTCGTCAAGGCCACGGAATACTTCGTGGCACCACCGGACTTCACCGATGGCGTCGGCCGGTTGCAGAGCACCAGCCTGCTGATCATGGCCGACGCCGCGGGCACCGGTCGCTTCACCCGGGCCCTGGCGACCCTCCGCGACGCGGCCGGTGAAGACGCGGACATCTATCGCGTCAACAGCGCGATGCTGGGGAACCCCGGCTGGCGAATCCCTCACTCGCGCAGCGGGTACATCGTCGTGGACTCAGCGGGCGGAGACGGCAAGTTCGCGGCGGGGAAACTCACCGACGACTGGCTCGCGAAGATCTCTGATCGGCTTCTGATCGAGGAAAGTCACCTCGTGGTGGTGACCGGTCCGGTCACCGGCCTTCTCGCCACCGCCTCAAGGCGCACAGAGTTCGTCGTCGAGGAGTTCGAACTCCCCGACCCCACCGAGATCGTGCGGCGACGAGTGGCAGGTGAGCTGCCGTGGCTGGACCCTGCCGAACTCGATGCGCAGCTGGCCGCCACGGGCCTCGCCGAACTACTGGAAGAACGCGACGACCCTCGCTTCGCCACCCGGGTGGCGGGCACCATGATCGAAGCCTGGCGTGCGGGAGAGGACGTCGGGAAGGTCGTCGGCAAGCTCAGCAATCCCGAGGACCAGGTCCGCGAATGGCTCAGCCGGGCCCCCGACACCGCCGACATGGCGTTGGTCCTTGCCACCGCGGTGCTCGAAGACGCCGGATACCTTCACGTCGCGGATGCCGCGATCGCGCTC
This sequence comes from Amycolatopsis sp. NPDC051071, assembly GCF_040682875.1. Lineage (NCBI taxonomy): Bacteria > Bacillati > Actinomycetota > Actinomycetes > Pseudonocardiales > Pseudonocardiaceae > Amycolatopsis > Amycolatopsis sp. NPDC051071. The sequence continues at coordinate 16,919 of NZ_JBFBBY010000042.1, forward strand.
TACCGACAGCTGAGCACGAACTCGGCGACCCTCACCCTGCGATATCTCAGGCGGATCCTCGCGGAACGCGGATGGCTCGAGCTCGTGCCGGCTCCCGAAGGGGACGACGGTGCTCCCCGATTGAGGTTCAAGTCGGCTCGTTTGAGGGTCGCGGTGCTCGGCGTGACATGGTTCGAGCTCGATGGCGCCAGAGCGAAGATCCTGGAATGGCTCAAGAGTCTCGCCGAGCACAACGACGTGGAAGTCCGTGCCCGGACCGCACAGGCGGCGGGCATTCTCGCGAACAACGACTTCGAGCACGGCCTGCACAAGTACCTGCTGCCCTGGGGCGCCTCCAAATCAGCCGCCCTCCGCCAGAGCGCGGCACACGGGCTCAACGTGGCGGGCACGCTCGGGACGAACGCGGAAGCGGCCTGGTCCTACATCGAACAGTGGGCAGAACAGGCACGCACAGCGAGGACCCCGAACCTGCCGATAACCGCGGGCCTTGCCGTCGGCGGCCAGCTCGGCCTCGAGAATCCTCGCCGCGCGCTGCGAGTACTGCGCACACTCGTCCACGACGACGACTGGGATCTACTGGAACCGGTCGCGATCAGCACACAAGCCCTGCTCGAGTCCGGGCGCGCCGCCGAGGTCCTGCAGGCGCTGCTCGACTGGACGGACCGGTCGGACGACGACGAAGCCGTGGTCAAGGCCCTGATGATGTTCGCGTTCGCGGTCCTGCCGGAAGACGGCGCGCGGGAACGCCCGCTGCTCATGCGGGAGGAATCCGAGCATCGGGTCGTACTCCCCGAGTTATGGGGCAGGGCGCTTGGCAATTCGTCGGCCCGAGAGCTCGCTCACGACGCACTGCGCTCCTGGGTCCGGTTCGCCGACCGTGACGAGGAGGTCTCGGGCTCCGTCCTCGATGTTCTCGCCGGCATCGCGGACCGCGGGAAGACCGACCTCGACCGGATCCTCCATCTGCTTCAAGGCTGGGCGGAAGACCGCCACGACCCATCCGACAAGGCCGCCGAGTTTCACGACACCCTCGTCGAGCTCGAGAAAGAGGCGTCATGAACCAAACCTACAACCCCATCATCCATCGCCTCGAACTCCGGCGGATGCGTTTGGGCTCCCCTCTGCGCGCCCCTGAGCTGGGCACCGCGATGGTTCTCGAACGAGCGGTGGGCGAACCGGTGGTGGTCAACCACGGCGATCGCGTTCCCGACGCGCGGTTCGGTAACTACCGCCGGATGTATCTGATCGACGTCGCCAACCGAGGCCTGGCCTTCACCATCAACACGGCCAGTGCCGATCCGGCCTTCCCGTTCAATGTCACCGTGCGGTTCGCGTGCCGGATCACCGACCCGGTCGCCGTGGCCAGGGACAACATCACGGACGTGACCGGCGCGTTGATGTCGTCCATGACGGGGATCGTCCGAGAGACGGCGGCCCGTTTCGACGTGCTCTCCCCTGCCGGTGCGCAGACCGCCATCTCGGCGCGGCTCAACTCCGCCTACATCCCGCCGATCACGCAGATCAGCAGCTTCTCCGTATCGGTCACGATGGTCGACACAGAGGACTTCGTGACCGAGCAACGCAAGATCCGGGTACGCAAACTGACCTTCGATTCGATGCGGCCCATCGCCGGCGGCAGCCGCGAGGACATGCTCGCTCACATCATGTCGATCGACGACGGCGACCCGATGGCACTTCTGGACCGGGAACGGGCCGACCGTGCGTCCGAGACCCAGGCGAAGATCGACGTGCTGCGCGCCCTCACCGGCAGTGACATGGAGGATTTCAGCGCCTCCGATGTACGCGACCAAGTCCTCGGCGAGTTCTTCGATCGAAGCAAGTCCGTGCCCGGTAAGAGGCGCAAGCTCCGCGATGGCCTCGAGTCCCGGGCCAAAGCCGCCATCGAGGAGGGCAAGGTGGTCGAAGGAAACGTCCCCCAGCCCGGCAAGACCGGCGACGAGCAGCCGGCGTCGCCTCCTGTTCCGGAGAACAAGAACGGATCCAGCCGCGTGCGAGGCACCATGCGCCCATCGGAACCGGAAAGCGGAAGCTGAGGCAGGCCGATGGACATTCATCCTGGAACCCGGGGAAGCGCACGCCTCTGGCACCACGTCGAGGACGGTTTCGTCTCGGTCGCGGTCTGGACGGAGAAGGTCGCGGGCGAAGGGGAGGACGCCGACCCTCTCATGCTGTATCACCGCCCGAGCGCGTCGGGGCTGCTCGCCGTGTTCGACGGAGTGGGTGGTGCTGGCCGTCCTCTCGCGGGCCGCACACCGTCGGGACGGGCGCGGACCCACGCATGGCTGGCCTCCCGTCGTGTGCGCGGTCTCGTCGAGGAGTGGTACACAGACCGCTCAACGGGCTTCTCACCGGAGGCGCTTGTGGCGCACATCGACGGCAGGCTGGCGACGGGGGTCCTGCAGCGCCGCAGAACGCGGGGCCGATTACAACGTGAGCTTCCCAGTACCTTTGCCGGCCTTGCCTTCGAACCCAATGCCGGACAGGTCTCGTGGCACGTACTTTGGGCAGGTGACTCTCGTTGCTACGTTGCCGAACCCAGCATCGGGCTTCAGCAGCTGAGCGTCGACGACACCGAGGCCGCCGACGCGCTGGCTCTCTTGCTCCAGGACCCGCCGATGACCAACATGGTCCACGCGAGTGGCGGTTTCGCGGTCAACCGGTGGCGGGGGTCCGCGCACGTCCCGTGTGTCCTCATCACCGCCACCGACGGTTTCTTCGGCTATGTCGACACACCTGCCGAGTTCGAGCATCTCCTGTGGCAGACCTTGCTGGGTTCGCAGGACGCCTTGCACTGGTCCGTCTTGCTCGCGGAACGAGTCGAGTCGTACACGAAGGACGATGCGTCCATCGCGATCGCCGCACTCGGCTTCGATGATTTCTCCGCGCTGCGCGCGAGTTTTCGTTGGCGTTTCGACAACTTGCAGGAGGAACACGCCACACCGATGCGCCGGGCCGCGTCGATGGGAAGGACGGCCTTGGTCGAGACGAGGGAGCGTTCCTGGCTCGCCTATCGCGATGGGTACGAACGACGGCTGCCCCGGTATGAAGGGATCGACTCGTGAAGCTGGGCGAGGTGGTCAAAGGCTACGAGATCATCACGCGTCCTTCGAACGCCAACGCCGGCAAGTGCCTGTGGGCGTTCGCACGCAAGGAAGGCGCGGACTTCTTCGTGAAGGAGTATCTGGATCCCAAACGTCCCCGCCCCGACTCGATGGGCACCGTTTCGGACAAGAAACGCAGACTCGCCGAGTGCCGACGCTTCGAACTCCACCACGAGAAGTTGTCCCGGCTACTGCGCGCGGACCACCTTCACGCCGGAAACATCGTACTGGCAAAGGATTTCTTCGCTCATGGGACTCGATACTACAAAGTGACGGACCGGATCGACGCGGCCGACGCGACCCCGGCGGAGTTGTCACCCGAGGACAGGAACGTCCTTCTGCACACCCTCTGCGAGAGCATCGCCCTGTTACACGAGTGCGGAATGGTCCACGGGGACCTCAAACCGGAGAACGTACTGCTTCACCGTCCCGAGGGAAGCGACCTGCACATCGCGAAACTCATCGACTTCGACGACGCCTACCTGTCCGGAGAGCCACCTGCCGCCGACACCATCGGGGGGAATCCCTACTACGGCGCGCCGGAATGGCTCAGCTATCTCCGTGGCGACAACGGAATCCGGGGTGAACAGCTCACGACGGCCGTCGACCTCTTCGCGCTGGGATTGTTGATCCACAGTTATCTCATCGGCACCGCACCGGGCTTCCCGGTCCGATTCGACTCACCCGCCGCTGCCGTCCTCGCGGGTGAAGCTCTGGAACTCGATCCCAAGCTCACGTCCGACTGGACGGCCCTGCTGGCGTCGTTGATCCAGGTCGATCCCGCCAAGCGACCCCGGATCGGCGAAGTCCTGTCGCTGCTCAACTCGGCGCGTCCCCCTGTCCGACGGGCCGCACGCAGCCGTGTCCGCATCAACCTCACCGGCCGTGTCCCGGTGTAAGGAGACCCATGCCCTCCGATCAGCAGAACCGAACCGATCTCGACTACGCGGTCGACATCGTCTTGTGCGTCGACGCCACCTTGAGCATGAAACCGACGCTCGACAACGTGAAGCACAGTGCACTCTCCTTCCCCGGCAGGCTTGTGCAGGAGATGGCGACCAAGGGCAGGGGGATCCGCAGCCTGCGCCTCAAGGTGATCGCGTTCCGCGATTTCGGAGACCGGGCCGAGGACGCCTTGGTCGAGAGTCAGTTCCTCCGGATACCGGCGCAGGTCGACGAATTCGAGCGCACCGTCAGCGCACTCGGCCCAGACGGTGGTGGTGACGCACCCGAGTCCGGGCTCGAGGCTCTCGCGGTCGCGATGCACTCCGACTGGGAGACCGGACTCGACCGCCGCCGCCATGTGATCGTGATGTTCACCGACGCTCCCGCCCATCGTCTGGGAGACCCTCGCCAGACCCGTGCGCGCACCTACCCGCAATCCGTCCCCGGCTCGCTCGACGAACTCTTCGCCTTGTGGGGGCACGCACAGAACCGTGGGTCACTCATGGAGAACTCGGCCAAACGACTACTGATCTTCGCACCCGAGGAGTACCCGTGGGCGGATATCGCCGACGATTGGAACAACACCCTCTTCTTCCCCTCCACGGCCGGAGAAGGACTCGAGGAGTGGGAGATGGACGAGATCATCGCGACCATCGCGAGCAGTCTTTGAGCCGACGTTTTCGTTTGCGGTTCCGGCGCAAACCCAGCGGGCCCAAGACCGGCGTACTACCCGGGCCGGAACCACCGGCACCCTGCCCTCCGGCGATCTTCGGACTGGACTTGATGCTCGTCCGGGATCGCGCGCTGCTTGTCATCACTGAGCAGAGTCAGCCGGGTGACCTGCCCACGATGCTCCGGATTCCCGTCGCGAGATGCGTCGCGGCCCGGATCACGACCGAGCCTGGGGTTCCCGGCACGGCACTGCTGCGACTCACCTTGACCGTGCGGCTGGGCCCGATCGCCTTGGTCGACCTGCCGCTCTGGTTCCCGGCGCAATGCCGGGTCGCTTTGCAGCGCCTGGTCGATGAAGTGACACCTCCACCCGGCGTCCACGATCGCACGAAGCCCTCCGATCCTCCCAGAGCGAACGCGGCCGCGGTCCCGGTGCTCGAACCGCTGACGGTTCGGCGCACGCCCGACAACCATGATTGGATCGCCTTCCGTGCCGGTGACGACGAGGAAGTGCTGCGAATCCGCCGTGACGAAGAGACGGTGAGCAATGAAGAACAAGGCTGATTGGTCGTGCGATTCGTGCCATACCAACAACTACGCGCAGCAAACGAGTTGCCGGGTATGTCTGCGGGAGCCCGGTAGCGCGACCGCCGTGGTGGTGCTCTCAGCGCACAAGCCGCTCAAGGTCCCCCACGACGAGACCGTCGACTTTGTCGAGTCCCGGCACAAGGAACTTCCTCGGCCGACCATCACCTTGGCACCGGTACCGCCATCACGACCTGCACCGGCCAAACCGTCGGATGTACCCAAGCGACCCGCGCCGGCGATCCCGCGACCGGTCCCGGCTGCTCCCCGGCCGCCGGTTTCCGGCTCCACAGTGTGGCGAGTGGTGCGCTTTCTTCTCATCCCCGTCCTCGCCATCGTCGTGATCACCAATCTCGGCCGCATCGGCGAGTTGCTCGGTTCTTTGGGGACGAACGGCGCAGGCCGCATCACCACGCCTTGTCCGGTCGAAGCGGCACGCTGGCTGCCGGGCAACGGCAGGGACGCCGAGCTGGTAGCCAGGTACGACACGGGCAGGCACACCGTGACGATCTGCCTCGACTCGGCGGGTTCCTACCACTACGACGGGCAGCTCAAAGGAAAACCCACCACCAAGGACAATCACATCTCTCTGCCCGCGGTACGAACTGCCACCGGCTTCACCGCGGTCAACGGTGAGTATCGCTATGAAATATCCGGACAGGATCTGACCGTCAGCAAGAAGGGCAAGATCGAAACCCGACTGCGCCTGGTGCCGTTGCCTTCGTGAATTGCGGCTATCGAAGGGAAGGACCGGTGTAGTGACCCTGTCCGAGACTCGACTGCACAGCGACACGCCGATCGGACATCGCCGGCCGTCCGTCGCCGGCGCTGTCCGCGCCGACGACGAAACCGAACACGATGACGATCGCCACGAGCCAGAACAAGAACTTGGCCAAGCCGGACGCGCTGACTATGAGTTTCACGTGTGTCCGCCTTCAGAGAGTGAGGCCGGGAGGTCCGGCTCATCCAGGATCTCGTCCGAAGGCTGTGCCACGACAGTGGTTTCCTGTTGCGGTCGCGGACCGCAACAGCAACACTGCCGGGGAAGTCCGTCTACCGGGCTCAGCCCGCCGGGAGCACGCGGCCCCGCACCTCGCCGAAGCCGATCCGCTCGCCGCCCGCACCGGGCGCGGAGCCGGTGATCACGACCTCGTCCCCGTCCAGCAGGAAGGTGCGCTCCTCCCCCTTGACCGTGAGCGGTTCCTTGCCGCCCCACGACAATTCGAGGAAGGCGCCGCGCTGATGCTTCTCCGGGCCGGAGATGGTGCCGGAGCCGTAGAGGTCACCGGTGCGCGACGACGCGCCGTTGATCGTCAGATGCGCCAGCATCTGCGCCGGGGACCAGTACATCTCGCGGAACGGCGGGCGGCTGACCTCCTCGCCGTTCCATTCGACGACCAGGTCGATGTCGAGGCCCCACGGCTTGCTCTCCTTGAGATACGGCAGCGGAAGCGGGTTGTCCTGGCCGGGCAGCGGGACCCGCGCGGCCTCCAGTGCCAGGATCGGCACGACCCACGGGGAGATCGACGTCGCGAAGCTCTTGCCGAGGTGCGGTCCCAGCGGAACGTATTCCCACGCCTGGATGTCGCGGGCCGACCAGTCGTTGAGCAGGACAGCGCCGAACACATGGCGGGGGAAGTCGTCCGGGCTGATCGGGGTGTTCAGCGGGGTGCCCGCACCGACGACGAACCCGAGTTCCGCTTCGATGTCGAGCCGCGTACTCGGCCCGAACACCGGCGCGGCGTCGGCCGGGGTCTTGCGCTGGCCGCTCGGGCGCACGATGTCCGTACCGGAGACCAGCACCGTGCCGGACCGGCCGTGGTAGCCCACCGGGAGATGCTTCCAGTTGGGCAGCAACGGTTCCGCGTCCGGACGGAACAGCCTGCCGACATTCGAGGCGTGGTGCTCGGAGGCGTAGAAGTCGACGTAGTCCGCGACCTCGATCGGCAGCTGCGTCCTCACCCGGCCGACGGGATGCACCGCGCCGTCGGGGATCTCGCCGGAGACCAGCTCGCGGATCCGCTCCCTGACCGCCACCCAGCGGTCGTATCCCTGCGCCATGAACGGGTTCAGCGACGGCGCGGCGAATACGGCGTCGCCGAGCGCGGCGGCCAGGTCGAGGACCGAGTCGCCGACGCGGACGCCGACACGCGGCGAGCCGCCGTCGACGGAGAACACGCCGTAGGGCAGGTTTTCAACGCCGAACAACGAACCGGCGGGGATGTCGATCGTGGTCATGCCTCTCCTCGGGGAGCTTCGAGCAGGCCGAGTCCGGCCAGCTCGGTCAGGGGGTCGGTGATGCTGCACGTACCGAACGAGGTGAAGGCCGCCCGTGCGGCGGCGACGCGGTCCGCGTCCAGCGCCCGCAGCCGCCCGGCGACGACGGCGCCGTCCCGTTCGGCCAGGAAGGTTTCGGGGTCACCGTCGGACTGGAGGACGGCGTCGGTGGCGAGCAGCAGGTTCAGGAAGCCGTGCTGTTCGAACCCGGTCGCCGGGTCGGTGTTGCGGAGCGCGTGGTGCAGCCCGGCCGTGGCCTTGAACGGGACACCCGCGCCGGCCGCGGCCCGGACCGCGGCGGCGAGTTCGGCTTCGTCGGGGTACAGATCGGCGCGGACACCACCGGTACGGAACTTCGCGCGATGGCCGGTGCCGGCGAGGGCGTTCAGGAGCGGGACGCGCCGGTCGTCACGCGGGATCTCGACGAATACCGGGGCGGTGGCACCGGAAAGCGCGGCGAGCACTTCGTCCGGGCCCATCCCGTCCGGCACCGCGATCTCGAGCGCGTCGAGTTCCACCGGCAGGGCGGCGACGGCCTCGATGACACCGTCGAGCTGAGCGGGACCGCCCGGCAGCGTCACCGCGATCCGGAGCGGGACTTCCCGCCCCGCCAGCACTTCGGCGAGGTCGTCGAGTGCGGTCGCGGCGACGACCAGCGGTCCGACGAGGTTCGCGTACCAAGCGGAGACGTACTCGTCGTGCGCCACGACGGCGTCCGGCAGTGGCGCCAGACCCGGCGGGAACACCGCGGCGTCGTCACACAGTCCGGCGAAGAGCGAGGGAATGCGATCACCCGCGTGGTCCAGGCCGTCCTCCGCCATGGTCTCCTCCTCGCCGATTTAGTTCACACTTTTACTACCCGTCGAGCAGGGTAGTCCGGTCCTCCGGTGGACGGGAAGGGCTACTTACGGCTGCGGGTGCCGAACTCCGCGCGGCTGGTGATCAGCTTCCCCAGCAGCATCACGAGGATGCGTTGTTCGGTCTCGGTCAGCGCGTTCGTCCAGCCGAATTCACGCTCGTTGTGCTCGCGGAAGACCGAGACCATCTCCTCCTGCCCCGCCTCGGTCAGCGACAGCCGCACCGAGCGGCCGTCACGCTCGTCCGGGGCCCGGTGGAGCAGTCCGTCCGTGACGAGTGTCTTGACCAGGTTCGACACCGCCGCCCGGCTCATCCCGGTCAGCCTTGCCGCGCTCGTCGGTTCGAGCGGGCCGGCGAGCCAGACGACGAACAGCAGCCGGAACGCCGACCACGACCGGCCGCGTGGCCGGTGCACCGCGGTTTCGAGGTCGTAGGTCACCAGGTCGGAGGCCCGGTTGAGGGTCAGCAGCACCTCGGTCGCGAGCTGGTGACGGAAGCCGTACTCCCGCGCGAGCCGCCGGTTGGCCAGCGCCACGAACGACCAGAAGTCGAGCCCGGCCGCGTCCACGTCTTCCATCGCCGCACCCTAACCCCGCATTCCGAAAATGGTCAAAGTCGAAACTAGTTTGCGCTGATGGAGATACATCCAGCTCGCTACTCGGATCATGGAGGTTTCTCCATGGCGAAGCCCCTGCCGGGCACGGTTTGCTTAAGGCATGAAAACGACCAAGACCGAAGTGCCGCCGGGCACCGGCCGCGCCGTGCGGGTCGCGGCCGGGGAACTGGTGCGGGTGATCGACGTCGACGGCGGCCAGGTGGGCGACGTGTTCGCCTTCACCGGGGACTTCACCGAGCAGCACAGTGTCGCGCATACCCGCGCCGCCGTCGACAGGTTGTTCCCCGCCGTCGGCGAGTTCTTCATGACCGACCGACGCCGCCCCATCCTGACCCTGACCGAGGACACCTCCCCCGGTGAGCACGACATGCTCATCCCGGCCTGCGACCCGGCCCGGTACGCGGCCTTGGGCGCGCCGGATCACCGGTCCTGCGCGGTCAACCTGCGTGAGGCACTGGCCGCTCTCGACTTGAGTTTCGCGGGCCCGATCCCGCAGCCGATCAACGTCTTCATGCGCATCCCGGTCGGCCAGGACGGGCGGCTGAGCTGGCTGACCGCGTCGTCGCGGGCCGGTGACGCGATCACCTTCCGGGCCGAACTGGACTGCGTGGTCGTGGTCTCCGCCTGCCCGCAGGACCTCGTGCGGATCAGCGACGTCCGCCTCTCCCCGCTCGCCATCGAAATCGTCCACAATGGAGGAACCACGTCATGACCACCACCATCGAGCACACCCACCCCGCGCTGACGCCGGTCGCACTCGGCGCGCTCGCGTTGCGCAATCGCTACGCCGTCGCGCCCATGACTCGCGTGTCCGCCCAGCCCGACGGCACGCCCACCGGCGAAATGGCCGACTACTACGCCGAATACGCCCGCGGCGGGTTCGGCCTGGTGATCAGCGAGGGCACCTACACCGACACGGCGGCCAGCCAGGGGTATCTCAACCAGCCGGGCCTGGCGCGCGAAGAGCATGTCGCGGGCTGGCGTGTGGTCACCGCCGGGGTCCGCGCGGCGGGCGGCCGGATGATCGCCCAGCTCATGCACGCGGGTGCGATCTCCCAGGGCAATCCGCACCAAAGCCACAACGTGGGTCCTTCGGCTGTCCAGCCGCGCCGGGAGATGATGCCCGCGTACGGCGGTTCCGGGCCGTGGCCCGCGCCCAAGGAGCTGACGACCGCCGAAATCGACGACGTCGTCGCAGGCTTCGCCGCCGCGGCCGAACGCGCCCGCCAGGCCGGGTTCGACGGCGTCGAGGTGCACGGCGCCAACGGCTACCTTCTCGACCAGTTCCTCACCGACTACACGAACCGGCGCACCGACGAGTACGGCGGATCGGTCGCGGACCGGATCCGGCTGACCGCCCGGGTCGTGACCGCCGTCGCCGAGGCCGTGCCGGATCTGCTGACCGGCGTCCGGTTGTCGCAGACCAAGGTCAACGACTTCACCTACCGCTGGCCGGGTGGCCGCGCCGACGCCGAGGTGATCTTCGCGGCGGTCGCCGACGCGGGTGCGGACTTCCTGCACATCGCGAGCGAAGGCCGTAACTGGCTGGAGACGGCGAAGCTGGACGACGGCAGCACCATCACCGCTCTCGCCAGGGAGGTCACCGGCCTTCCGGTGATCGCCAACGGCGGGATGCACGACCTCGCCCAGGCTCGTGAAGTCCTGTCCGGCGGGCACGCCGACGTGCTCTCGCTCGGGCACGGCGCGCTGGCCAACCCGGACCTGCCTGCCCGGGTCGCCGCCGAAGAGCCACTCGCCGAATTCGACCGGGCGATGGTCAGTCCGATGGTCACGGTGGCGAACGCGCGCCGGTGGCGTGAGAGCCTGCGGTCGTGACGGAAACAAGCTGGCACGGCGGCGCGGCCGCGGTCGCGACCCTGACCTTCGACGTGGACGCGGAGTCGCCGATCCTCGCCCGCGGACGCGGGTACGCCGACCACCTCTCGACCATGTCGCATCAGGCGTACGGGCCGAGGGTCGGCGTGCCGCGCATCCTCGGCCTGCTCGACGAACTGGCCGTGCCCGCGACGTTCTTCGTGCCGGGCTGGGTCGCCGAACAGCGGCCCGGTCTGGCGGCCGCGATCGTCGAACGCGGGCACGAGGTCGCCCACCATTCCTACAGTCACCGCCCGCCGACCTCGATGACCGTGGCCGAACAGCGGGCCGATTTCGAACGCGGCATGGCGGTCTTCGCGAGTCAGGGCATCGAGATCAGCGGGCATCGCGCGGCGGGCTGGGAGTCCACTTGGGACACTCCGGGGCTGGTCGCCGAGTACGGCCTGAGCTACGACTCGTCGCTGATGGCCGACGACCGCCCCTACCTGATCGAGACCTACGCCGGCCGGATCGCCGAACTGCCGGTGCACTGGTCGCTCGACGACTGGGAGCAGTACGCGTTCCTTCCCGCGCCCGAGATCGGCGCGGTGATCAACTCCCCGGCCCGGGTTCTGGAGATGTGGCGCGCCGAACTGGACGCGATGCGCCGCTACCGGTGCCTGTTCAACCTGTGCCTGCACCCGTTCCTGTCGGGCAGGCCGGGGCGGCTGGCCGCGGTGCGTGAGCTCATCGAGTTCGGGCTCGGCCTCGGCGACGTCCGGTTCGCGCGGTGCCGCGACGTCGCGGCCGCGGCACTGACCGATCCGGAACTACCCGCCGAACCGTTGCGGCCACTCGAAGTCGATCCGGCGGTCTATCCGGACTGAGCCGCTTCCAGCGCGAGGAAGAGGTCGACCCGGTCCGCGGTGCGCCCGACATCGCGGCCGGTCAGCTCGGTGACCTTGGCCAGGCGATTCCGCAAGGTGTTGACGTGCACATACAGGGCGGCGGCGGTAGCGGCCCACTGGCCGTCGTGGTCGAGGAATGCCCGCAGGGTCGCCTCCAGTTCGCCGTCGCGGGCGTTGTCGTGCTCGCGCAGCGGGCCGAGCAGGGCGTCGGCGAACGTACGCCGCCACTGCTCGTCGTGCGACTCCAGCAGCAGCCGATAGCTGCCCAGTTCGGCGAAGGTGGCGGCCACCGGCCCGCCGCGCCTGCCGCGGAGCGCGCGGCAGGCCTCACGACTGCGCAGCAACGGGGTGCGCAGTCCGGCCGCGCCGGACACGGGATCGGCGAGCCCGACGACCACCCGCCCGCCGCCGAACCGGTGCGAGACCGCCGCCGCCAGCCGGGGTGCGAGCGACGGTGTCCCCGCGCGCCAGGACAGCACGGCGACCACGTCCCTGCTGCCCGCCGCCACGACCGCGGGCAAGCCTTCCGCCAGCAGGAAATCCGTCACGGCCTCGGCCATTCCCGGCAGGGTCGCCACGTCGTCGTCCCCCGCGAACGCCAGCGCGAACACCGCCAGCGGCCCGTCCGGATCGACCCCGAACGCACGCAGCCTGCCGGGCACCTCGGCGGCACGCTGCGCGCCGGAGAGCACCATGTCCAGCAGCTCGACGGCGAACCGCATCTCGATGGCCTGCACCGCCTGATGCCGCGCCACCTCCAGGCTGAGGTAGCGGGCGGTCTGGTCCAGCGCGTCCCGCTCCTCTTGCGTCAGCTCGGCCGCCGGCCGCAGGCACAGCAGGGCGGCGTCCGCTTCGCCGATCGCGCCGACCGGGAACAGTGCCGCGCGCACCCCCGCGCCCAGCTCCGCCTCCAGCGGCGGTGGATGTCCGGCCAGCGCCTCCGCCGCGGCCCGGAGCTGCCCGGCGTCCAGGTCCGCGCCCGAGGACGCCAGCTCCCGGCCCATCCGGTCGACCACCGCCAGCGGTAGCTCGTGCTCGCCGCGAAGCACCGCCAGCACCCCGGAAGCACCCGCGCCCCTCGACAGCGCCGAGGTCAGCTCGTCTCCCCGGCGCACCAGCGACATCAGCGCGTTCTGCCTGCCCCTGGCCTGGATCGCGGCGGCCGCCCTGGTGACCGCCGTGAACGGCACCGCCACCGAGATCTCCAGCAGCGGCAACCCGGCCTCGCGGCAAGCGTCCGCCAGCGCCGCCGGGGTTTCGCGCTGCTCGACCCGCAAGCCGAAGATGATCCCCGCCGCGCCCGCCCCGAGCACGCGCTCGACGAAATCGGCCGGATCGGTGCGATCGAGCCACAGGCCGTTGGTCAGCACGACTTCACGCTCACGCACGTACGGCGCGGGGTCGGGCAGCTCGGTGTTGTGCACCCACAGGACCTGTCCGGCCAGCGCCCCGTCGCGGCCGGGCACGACGACCCGCAGTTCGAGATCCGGGTCCGCGAGCAGCGTTTCCAAGCTGAGCATGGCTGTGAATATATCCAGCTGTCGAATGCCTGCCTGGAGGATCGGCCAGCCAGGTCGCGTCATCGCTTTGTCATAGTCCCAGCTCTAGCGTGACCGCCAACGTTCCTGATGGTGCTGCTGCTGTCCCTTTCCGACGACGAACACGAGTACCTCGGCCGCGCACCGCAGCCGGGGCTCACCCTCGATCTCCTCGCCCTGGTGTTCACGATCGTCGTGGCGGGGGTCGTCTGGTTCATCCCGGTCCGGCGGCGTACTGCTGTGGGCTGATCTGCTCACAGCAGAGAAACCGGCGGACGGGGCCGGGGCGGCGGCATGGTCGGGGCATGACCGACTACGAGAAGCAACCCCTGTTCGATCAACGGCTCCGGGAACGGTTCTTCAGCCAGCGCGTGCTCGTCCTCGACGGCGCTCTCGACGACGACAACGGCACGGTACTCACCACCCAGCTGCTGTCACTGGCGAGCGAGGATCCCCACAAGGACATCGCGTTGTGGATCCATTCGCCGGGCGGCTCGGTCCCCTCGATGCTGGCCATCCGCGACGTGATGCGGCTCGTGCCCTGTGACGTCGCCACGCTCGCGTTGGGACTCGCGTGCAGTGCCGGGCAGTTCCTGCTCTCCGCCGGGACTCCGGGCAAACGCTTCGCCCTCCCGCACGCGAGGATCCTGATGCACCAGGGCTCGGCCGGCATCGGTGGTTCCGCCGTCGAGGTCGAGGTGCAGGCGGACGACCTGCGCTACACACGGGACACGGTGCTCGGGCTCATCTCCGACGACACCGGCCAGCCGATCGACCGGATCTTCGCCGACTCCCTGCACGACCGCTGGTTCACCACCGAGCAGGCGCGCGAGTACGGCTTCATCGACCACATCGTCGAAACCCTCGACCAGGTCGTCCCCGTACGCACCCACAAACTCGGCCTCGGCTCGGAAAGGAGTGTCGGCGCGTGAGCACCTACACCATCCCCAACGTCATCACCCGCAGTCCCGGCGGCGAGCGGATCATGGACGTCTACTCGCATCTGCTGTCGGAACGGATCATCTACCTCGGGACCGCGATCGACTCCGGCGTGGCGAACGCGCTGATCACCCAGCTGCTGTACCTGGAGGCGGACAACCCGGAGCAGGAGATCAACCTCTACATCAACTCCGAAGGCGGCGACCCGTCCGCGATGCTCGCGTTGTACGACACGATGAAGTTCATCAAGGCGCCGGTGGCGACGACCTGCGTCGGGCAGGCCGTCGCGGCGGGCGCGATCCTGCTGGCCGCGGGCGCGGCCGGGAGCCGGTTCGTGCTGCCCCACACCCGCGTGGTGCTGCACCAGCCCGCCGCGCAGGGCCGCGGCACCATCCCGGACCTGATCCTTCAGGCCGACGAGGTCGTGCGAGTGCGTACGCAGCTGGAGGACATCCTTTCGGCGCACACCGGCCGCGCCGTCACGGATCTACGGCACGACACCGACCGGGACCGCGTGTTCGACGCGGCGGGCGCCGTCGCCTACGGGCTCGCGGACCGCGTCCTCGACGAACGGGGGTGACCCCTCACGCGGCCATGAGCACGGGTCCCGCCGGACGGCGGCCCACCGCGAGACTCGTGCCATGGAGCCGCCGGACCGTGCCCGCGATGCCGACGAGCAGATCCGCCAGGTCGACACCGAGTGCGCCGGTGACCGCGGCGATCATCTCGCTGGACGGTTCCTTGCGGCCGCGTTCGATCTCCGACAGGTACTGCGGCGAGATCCCGGCCCGCTCCGCGACGTCGACGAGCCGGCCGCCCTGTTCCTCCCTCGCCGCGCGCAGGCTCTGACCCAGCACCTCACGCCACAGCGGCTCGGGTTCAGGCTCCGCGTGCTTTCGGCGCTTCTGGTGGAAAGGGAGGATGTCCGCCATACGGTCATCCTGACAGCCGGGCCGGTGCCCGCGTACGGTGTTCCGCTCAAGGCGAAAACACCGCGGGTCGGCTCGGGTCATCCCTGGACCGACAGGCCGCTCTCGGCCGCGATGATCCCCGCGACCGAGACGGCCTGTTCGCTCGTGATCCTCGCGCCGCGCAGGGTCAGCAGGCCTCGGACGCCGGAAAGCCTCGAGGCGCGGAGATCGCAGCCTGCCGCGCCGGTCGCCGCGAATTCGGTGCCGGTGAACTGACAGTCCACAAAGGTCAACCGGGAAAGGTCGCCCGAAAACACCGTCTCCCGGAACGAACAGCCGGAGAACACGACCGCGCCCTTCACCCGTTCGACGACGATCGACGCGTAGTCGAACTGCCCGTTCTCGACGTACAAGTCGGTGGCGGAGGCGATCGCCATGCCCAGCCCGATCGCCCGGCAACGAAGGATTTCGACACGCCGCGCCGTCAGTTCGCGGATCGCCGCGTTGGACAGATCCACACCTTCGACGATCACGTCGGACAGCGCCAGCCTGTCGAGGCGGGCGTTCGCCATGCCCACGTCCGAGACCACGGAGCGCGCGATCTCCCCTCCCCCTCGGGCCTCGCTCTGGTCGCCGCCGTCGAGGTGGACGGAGTCGAAGTCGAAGTCACCCTGGAACGAGGCCGGTTCGCTCGGGAGCCCGTCCCGTTCGACCGAAGGCCGCCGTACCTTGACGTCGCCGAAAACCCGGAACTCCATGGCCGGACCGTACCTCAGGCGAACTGTCATCCAATCCTCATAGCCCCTTCGGCACGCTTGCCTTCGAACCGCACAAGCACGCCATAGGGGGAAGCCGGATGCTGTTCCAGCTCCTCGGACCGCTCGAAGCCCAGGCACCGGGAGGTCCGTCACTCGCCATCAAACCGGGCAAGCCGACGACGGTACTGGCCGCGCTGCTGCTGGACCGCGGCCGCTGGGTCGGTGTCGACAAGTTGATCGACGCGACCTGGCACGATCGTGCCGCCCCGGCGTCGGCCGCGGGCAATCTGAAGTCCTATATCTGCGGGCTGCGCCGGGCGCTGCCCGAGACCCGCATCGAGAGCAGGCCGGGCGCGTACCGGGTGCACGTGGCACGCGGCGAGGTCGACATCGATCACGCCGACGCGGCATCCGCCGAGGCACGCCGGGCACTCCGCGACGGCGAGTTCGAGCGGGCGGCCGAAGTACTCGTGGACGCGCTGGATCTGTGGCGGGGCAGGCCTTTCGAAGGGTTGCGGACACCGGAAGCGAGTGTGGAGATCGCACGTTTGGACCGGCTTCACGCGCAGTTGCGCGAAGATCTCGCCGAGGCCCAGCACCGGGCAGGCCGGGATCTGGAGGCGATCACGCTGCTGCACGGGCTTCTTGACGAAGACCCGCTACGGGAACACGCCTGGGCCAAGCTGATCCAGGTCCTCACCAAAACCGGACGGCGCGGCGAGGCCCTCGCCGCCTATCGCCGCGCCCGGTCGGTCATCGTGCGGGAACTCGGCGTCGAGCCGGGTGCGGCACTGGCGGGCGCCCATCACGACGCTCTTCGCGGGTGCGCCTGACTCCTCCCCGAGGATGCTATGAACGACTCGTTACTCGCGAATTTTGCAAGTAACGGGCCGTTCATAGCATCCCGGAGGGCTACTTCACGCTGACAGTGGCGCTGGACCAGGAAGAGCCGTCGGGGGCCTTCACCGTGACGGTCCTGGACTGGCCGGGTTTGAGCCCAATGCTGTCCACGGAGGCGGGCTTCTTCCCCGGAAGCGGCTTGTTCACTGGAAGAGGCTTGTGCACTGGAAGAGGCTTGTGCACTGGAAGAGGCTTGTGGGTCTTGAGCTTCCGCAGCTCGTCTTTCGCCTTGTCCAGCTCCCCCTTGGCCTTCTTGACCTCTTCCCGCGCCTGCTCGACGAGTTTCTTGGCCTTGTCCAGCGAGCCGTGGGCCTTCCTGACCGAATCGACGATCGGGTTCACCGCGGGCGGAACGGCCGGGGCGGGCTCCTCGACGACGATCACCCGCGGCACGAGCCGGATCTGTTCCTTGGCGACCGCCGTCTTGACCATCGGGGTGCGCGCCTTCTGGTGCTGCGCCTTCTTCTTCACCGGAGCCACGGCGTGGTTGACGTGCGCCACCTTCTTCACCTGGACCGGTTTCGCGGCCGGGACGGCGGCGACCGCGGCAGGTGAGGCGGGCTTCTGGACAGGCGGAGTGACGGCTTGTTTCGGGGCAGCCGCCGCGGCGGGTGCCGGAGTGGCGGCCGCGGTGGGTTCGTCGGCGCTGTCGAAGGCGCCGAAGGTCCACGCGCCGACGGCGGCGGTCGTCAGACCGGCGACACCGATCACGCCCGCACGTTTGAAGTCCATGGGATACCTCGATTTCTCGTTTTTCGCCGTGACGGTCACGGCCGGGTTTCGTCTTCGTAGTGGCGTTCGTAGAACTCTTCGGCCAGCGAGCGCCCCATGAGCCCGCCGAAGATCCCGGCGGCGACACCGACGGCGATCCCGGCGGGGGTGGCGATGAGCAGGCCGGTGGTCACCCCGAAGACCAGCGACGCGGTGCCGCCGCCCATTCCGGTGACCGCGGACCGGCTGGGCACCTTGTCCTCGTGCTCCAGGTAGTAGTCGTACTCGGCCCGCTCGACGACCTCGGCGTCCGAAGTGGACGGTGACTGGCCGGACCAGACCTCCTCCGGGATCACCAGATACCGCGGAAGCGCGGGGACGCGGGACGCGGCGAACTTCCGGAACGCGGACCGCATCGACAGCGCGGGACGTTCGGCGAGAGTGGTGGCCACGGCACTCAGTCCTGGTGCCCGGTCATGATCTTGAACGGCCGGTCGTGGTCCTTCGGCTTCTCGAGGCTCTCGCGGAGTTTCTCCAGCTCGCCCTTGGCCTTCTTGAGGTCGGCCCTGGCCTTCTCCAGCAGTTTGTCCGCCCGCTCCACCTTCTCGACCGCGTCCTGGACCTGCTTCCGGATCCCACGCGGAGACGTCATCGACGCCGGTGCGACAGCGGCCGCCCGGACGATGAACCGCTTCTCCGGCAGGACACCGGAGAGTTTCGGCGTGACGGCCTTCTTCACCACCGGCACGGAAGGGGACACCTTTTTGACCGTCCGCGCGGGTTTCACCGGCTGTTTGACGACCGGTGCCCGGACGGGCAGGACGGCTTTCACCGCCGGAGGCGACGCGATGCGCGCCGGCGCGGCAGGTACGACAGGTGCGGCACGTGCGGCAGGCGCGGCAGGCGCGGCACGTGACGCGGGCGTGGCGGGTGCCGTCGCCTTGGTCCGCGGTGCCGCAACAGGCACCGGTGCCTGTTGCGGTGCCGCCTGCGCGGCGTCCTGGACCGGTTTTTCGTCGGGTTTGTCGTTCACCAGCGCGTTCGCGGTGCTGGCGCCGATGGCCGCGGTCGCGAGCCCGGCGACGCCGTAGACGGCTGCCCGCCGGAAATTGTTCTTCTGCTTCATCCGTCCCACCTCGCTGATCCGTGCCGTCGTACGGTGTTGCCGAGCAGCTTGGGGTGAGCCGGTTCAGTGCCGGTACATCGGCGGTTCATTCGCTTCGGACCGTGTCAGGAAACGGTCACCGGCACCACGATTCCCGGTTCCGGGCCTATTCTGGGACGATGCGACCGGAAGACGGGCAACTGCTCGGCGGTGGATCGGCAGGTGAGGTCTTCGCGGTGCCGTCCGCCGACGGCGACGTCGTGCTGAAGGTGTTCCCCGGCAGGCTGTACCAGCGCACTCGCTCGCGACTGGACCGCGAGCTGGAGCGGCTTTCCGCGCTGGACGGCCAGATCCTGGTGCCGGACGCCGTCGAGGAGCTGTCCGACGGCCGGTGCGCGTTGCGAAGTGAGCTCTGCACGGGATCACTTCAGGATCTGATCGAGGCCATGGGACCGCTCCCGATCGCCGACGTCCTCGTCCTCGGTTCGGCGATCGCGACGACCCTCGCGGCGGCGCACGAAGCCGGGATCGTCCACGGCCGTCTCACTCCCGCCAACGTCTTGTTCCGCGCCACGGGCGAGCCCGTGCTCAACGACTTCGAGCGCACCCTCCGGCCGGTGTTCGTCCGCGATCCTGGCCACGGGAGCCAACTCCTCGCCCCGGAGAAAACCGTTGACGAGCGCTCGGATCTCTACGGGCTCGGCGTCGTGCTTCACCTCGCGCTGACCGGTTCGCCGCCGGATGAGGACCAGCACCGGGAGGACGCGCCGATCGACCTCCTCGCGCTCACCTCGCACCTTCTCGCCGAGGATCCTGCCGCCCGCCCGGCCGATGCCACGCTGGTCGCGGAGATACTGGCCGGGCTCGCCGAGGAGTCCGTTGTGGAGGAGCCGCGGCAGTCCCCGCTCGTGACGATCGCCCCGGAACAGCCTCACCGAAAGCGGTCCCGGTGGCCGGCGCTGACCATCGGCGCGGCCACCGTCCTCGTCGTCGCGGCGTGGTTCGTCCTGCCGGATTCGACGGAGACCGCGGCGCAGGCACTTCCCGGCCCGGCCATTCCGGCGACCTCGTCCGCATCCGCCAAGCCGAAGGTCGAACCGGCGGCACCGGTCGACCACGGTTCGACGGTCGAGTTGTCCTGGCAGGCGCCGGAGGGCTTCGCTTCGGCGATCGTGATCGCGGGCGAGACCGGTGACGCGAAGACCACGATCGTCCGGCAGCAACGCACCGTACGGATCCCGGTCGAGCCGGGACGGAAGTACTGCTTCCGGGTGCAGATCACCGACGGCGGCACGGTCGAAGAAAGCACGCCGATCCCCATCCGGGGCGCGCACTGCCACCCATGATTGTTGTAGCGTGGACGAATGGCCACCGTGATCGCGGGACCCGGCGACACGGTGCTCAAGGTGTATCCGGCGTCGCTGGACCGCGAGACCCGGACGGCGCTGGAGCGCGAACAGGCCGCGCTGTCGGCCCTTGACCACCCCTCGATACTGCCGGTGCGGAAGATCAGCGAACTCGCCGACGGCCGCGTCGCGCTCCGGATGCAGCGCTGCGAACGCACCCTCGCCGGGCCCCTGCCGCTACGGGACGTCCTCGTACTGGGCGAGACCGTCGCCAAGGCGCTGGCCGCCGCACACCGGGCCGGGGTCGTGCATGGTTCGGTGACGCCGGGGAACGTCCTGTTCCTGCGCACGGGCGAACCGGTGGTCGCCGACTTCGGAACGGCGCTCAGACGGCGATTCCCGCATGACCCGATGCACGAACTCGAGTTCATCGCCCCGGAAACCGTGCGTGAGGAGACAATGGACGAACGCACCGATCGGTACGGTCTCGGCGCCCTTCTGTATCTGGCGCTGACCGGCGAGCCTCCACACAGGACGGTGGCAGGTGAAGAACCCGGCACCCGGATCCACCGGGTGCTCACCGGACCCGTCGCCCCGATCACCCGGCCCGATGTCCCGGACGACCTCGTGGCGCTCGTCGACGGCCTCCTCGCCAAGGACCCCGGTAAGCGTCCGGCTCATCCGGAAGAGCTGTTCGCGGCCCGGCGGCCCGGCGAGCCGATCCTCGTACTGGAGCCGTCCCGCCGGGAACAACCGCCGCCGCCCAAGAAGTCCAAACGGGGTTACGTGATCCTCGCCGGGATCTGCGTCCTGTTCGCCGCGCTGTGGTTTGGTTTCGCCGCAGGCAACACACGCCCCGCCCCCGTGCCCACCCCGGTCGGGATCGAACTCGCGCCGCCTGTCGACCGGGGCGATCATGTCGAGCTTTCCTGGACCTCCAACGCCGAACTGGATTACGCGGTCATCCTCGCCGAAGAAGGCAGTCCGGATCCGCAGGTGATCATGGCGCACCGAAGCACCCAGCGGCGGGTCGACGTCCGGCCGGGCCTGCGGTACTGCTTCCAGATCCAGGGCAGGAACCCTCAGGGCACCTACGAAAGCCGGTTCGAGCCGATCCGCGGCGCCACCTGCAAGCGGTGACTCAGGTGCCACGCGGCGGGAACAGGACACGGAGGTCGATCGCCGCCCGCAGCCGCGAGTGCCACGGCCGCCGATTCAGTCCTTTTCGGACTGTCCGCACCGCGGACCAGGCCTCGGTCGCGACGTTCGGCGCGGTTCCGGACCACAAAGCTGCGTCGACCGTTCTCGCCAGTGAATGCAGTCCGTCCACTGTGGTCTGCTCGCCGAAGACGGTGGCGGACGCGGCCAGATCCCGCACGGTCATTCCCGTCGTCACCCGGACGCCGTGTGCCCGGAGCCGGTCCCGCGCCTCGGCCCAGGCGCCGACGACCGCGGCCGGGCCATCCCGGCGTCGACGTCGCCAGGCCCGGACCGCGGTCAGCCCGGGGACGCCGACGCTCCACAACACCAGCAGGGCACCGAGGCCGATCGTGACGGCGAGCGCCGTCGGCCACCAGTTCCACGAACCCGCCGCACCATCCTCTTCGGACTCTTCCGACGGGAGCCGCGGGTTCTCCAGCACCGGCGGAAGCTGGGTGCGCACTTCCACGACCGCGGCGGTGACGCCGACGGCGGCCGCGGTTCCGCTCTGCTTCGCCGCCCCGGCCGGGTCGAGCGGCACCCAGCCCACCTTGTCGACCGCGACCTCCGGCCACGCGATGATGTCGCCGTTGCGGACCACATGGACACCGTCGGCCCTGGCCTCCGGCGCCCGGTAGCCGACGACCAGCCGGGCCGGGATCCCTTTGAGGCGGGCCAGTACGACGTACGCGGCGGCGAATTGCTCGCTGGTACCCCGTTTGTCGTCGAGCAGGAACCGGCGCAGTTGCGGCCAGCCGTGCCCGGTCGGGAGGTCGTCGCCGGTGGCGAGCCGGTAGCCGTCGGCGAAGTACCGTTCGAGTGCGACGGCGGTCTGGAACGACGGCCGCAGGCCGGGCAGAACACGGTCGGCGAGTTCGTCGATCGACGGCGGCACCGCACCCAGCCCGCCGAAACCGCCGGGAAGCCGGTGGTTCGTCCCCGCGCCCACCAAGGCGTCGCGGGCGATCTCGGGTTCCCACCAGCCGAGGGTGTAGCGAGAACCCGGCGACGGCTGCCCGGCGACCAGGGTGCCGCGGGCCTCGTCCACGAGGACGTCGGCGCCGGTCGCCGAGGCGGGCGACGTCTGGCCGGGAAGCCAGGGCCCGGACGAACCGGTCACTTCGACGACGGCCTGGTGCCGGGCGGCCGGGACCTCGATCCCGGCGGCGGGTGCCACCTCCGCGCCCAACCACCGGAAACCCCCGCCGGGTGACCAGTTCGAGCCGTCGAACTGGTCAAGTACGACCAGCGGCCAGCGCCGCGAAGCCGGCGTGTCCCCGGTGTAGCGGAAAACCTCGGGCGACGGATTCCGGCCGCGGTAGGCGATCTCGGCGAGCGGGCTCGCGACGGACGCTTCGGTGACCGGCACCGCTTCGTCGTCCTTCAACGAATACGCGGGCCGGGCGAGCGGATCGGCCGCCATGAGCGCGAGCGCGCCCACGACGCCGAGTACGACCCCGGGCGTGATCAGCTTCAGCAGCCGGGGAAGCGCGGTCCCCCGCCCGGTCGTCAGCAGCAGCCCGGCGATGGCCGCGTACCCGATTCCCGTGGCCACCGCGGCGAACCCGGTGACCGCGACGTAGGCCTGGCTCAGCACCAGGACCAGCAGACCCGGTACCAGCGCGAGCAACGGCCGCCGGAGGCGGTGCGACAGTTCGATCCCCAGCGTCCCGGCGAGCAGGACGGCCAGCGGCACGAACGAGAGCAGCCGCGGTTCCGGGCGGGCGGGCCAGGTCGATCGCAGGGTGAGCCGCCAGCCATTGACCGCCCCGTCGGCCAGCGCCGCCAGCGTTTCCCCGGCCGGGATCCCAGGCAGCACCGTCTCGATCACCGCGAGGAGACCGGCCGCGAGCGCGAGCACCGGCCGCCACGGCACCAGGCCGGGGAACCGCCTGCCGAGTTCGGTCACCCCGAACACCGCCAGTACCGCCACCCCGATCGGCGGGAGCAGCGCGGTGAAACCGAACACCGGCGCGAAAAGCAGCCCGCCGATGGCCGCCGCGGCGAGCACGGCGGCGTCGGCGGCACGCGGGGTCACGACACCAGTTCGTTCCACCGGCTCACCGCCTCGGCCGCGTCCGCCGCGCTGATCCGGCGGGCGTGCGGGACGCCGTCGACGCCGTGCACGCCGAGGCCGTCCATCCCCAGCCCGTGGGTGCCGACGCCGAGGACGAACATCGACGAGAAATACGGCCGGACGACAGAGAGCCCACGCAGATCCGGGCCTGCCCTGCCGGTGACGACGACGAGACAGCCACCGCGGACTCCCTTGCGGGACAACGCCGCCGGGATCATCGGGCGGGCCGCGTCCGGATACTGGCCTGCTTCGCACAGGACGTCCAGCAGGCGCCGGGCCGCCTGCGCCCCGCCGAACGTGGTCAGGTCCTCACCCGACGGCGTGAGCAGGCGGCACCGGTGCCCGGCCACCGCCGCCGCGTTCACCAGCGACGCCGCCAGCTCCACGGCCTCTTCGAATTCGTTCTCCGACAACACTTTCGACCGCGTGTCCAGCAGGAGGGTGAACCGGGGGTGGTCGGGGTCGACGTAGTCACGGACCATCAACTGACCGGTCCGGGCGGTGGCCTTCCAGTGCAGGTGCCGGACTTCGTCCCCGACGACGTACTCGCGCACGTCACGCAGGTCCGCCGAACCGTGCAGTGAATCGTCCGTCGTCGGGCCTTCGTGGTGGTGCCGGGGGTGGCCGGTCGCCGGCGCGCGCACCGGACGCAGTTTCGGATAAACCCACAGCGTGGCGGTGTCCCCGGCCGGGAGCGGCCGCCGGACCAGGCCGAAGGGATCGGCGCGTTCGAGGATGAGCGGGCCGACGGTGAACCGGCCGCGCCGCCGCGTCGGCAGTTCGTAGTGATAGGTCGCCTCGCCGCCCGGCGGCAGCGAACGGACCGTCACGGCCAGTTCGGCCCCGTGTTCACCGTGCTCCCGCGCGGTGAACCCCGGCTCTCGCCTGGTCCCCGGATTCCCCACCAGCAGCCGGGCCAGCGCGGGGTGTCCGCGTTCGACCCGGTCCGGGAAGACGTCGCGGCGCGCCGTGACACGGGGACGCCGGATCGCCAGCGCGACGCCGGCGAGGAGTACGCCCACCGCGGCTCCCGCCAGTACGCGCAGCAGCGGATAGCCTGCCAGTTCGCCCACGCCGTAGAACAGCACGGCGGCGATCAGTACCCCGGTTCCGCGTCTCGTCAGCCGCATCGCTATTTCCAGACCAGCTTCTTCGATTCGACGCCGTCGGCGCGGATCCAGACGTTGCGGCCGGCGGTGCCTTGCGGGAACTCCTCGAAGGTCAGCTTCCCGTCCGGGCCGATCTGCTTCGACTTGCTGCCGTGGACGCCGTCGTCGGTGACGCAGGTGACCGACACCGTCTTGCCGGGGGTGAAACCGGTCATCACGATGTGGATCAGCCCGCAGACGGGTGGGTCGCACTGGTCCGCCTTGGCGTCGGCGCCCCGCGAGATGACGATGCTCCGGTCGGCGGGCTGGTCCCCTCTCGGCTTCGTGACCTGCGCGGGTGCGCCCCGGCCCGCCGCGTTCTCGGCGACGACGGTGACCGTGATCGGCTGCTCGATCCCGATGTCGGTGATGAGGTGCGACCGGCCCGTCACCTTCGCCGAACCGGCACCCGAACCGTCGGCGCGCCGCCAGGACACGTGGTACGCGGTGACCGGGGAACCGTTCGCCGCGGCGGCGTTCCAGGTCACGTTCGCGTCGGTGTCCCCGGTCTTGATGCGGACGGCGAGCCCGGTGGGCGCGCCCGGCGGCTGGACGTTCGTCCGCGGGGTCACCGCGGCCGAGGTGGCGCCGGGACCGGTGCCCGCCCGGTTCGCCGCGGTCACCGTGAAGGCGTACGCGGTGCCGTTCGCCAGTCCGGGGATCGACGTCGTCCGCACTCCGGCGCCGACGCTCTTCTCACCACCAGCCCAGGAGACGCGGTAGCCGGTGATCGTCGCGCCATTGGCCGCGGCCGTGCCCCACTTGACCGTCGCGGCACCGTCTCCGGGGGTCGCGGTCACCGAACGCGGCGCACCCGGCGGACTCGCCGGGACCACCGGCTGCGGCTTCGGCTGTGGTTGTGGCTGCGGCTGTGGCTGTGGCTGTGGCTTCGGAACAGGCTGCGGTTTCGGCTGCACCGGCGCGGCCGGGTCATCGGCGGGCTTCTCCTGCGTCGGCGGGGTCACCGGGTTCGGCTTGTCTGCGGGCTGCGGTGGCCCTGTCACAGGCACCTCGTTGACCGCGCCGTCCTGGTCGACCACGAGGACATGCGAACCGTCGGCACCGTCCACATAGACCCGTGCGTCCGGGCCGCGGACCGGCGGATGCTCCGCGCCACCCGGAATCGGCCTGCTGTCCTTCGCCCGGCCCGCCCCATCGAACGTACGCAGCGTGCGGTTTCCCTTGTCCACCAAGGCGACCACGGAACCGGACGAGGCAAGTCCGGCGTAGTCGCCTGGCGGCAAAGGAACAGTGACCGGTGCCCCGGCGCCGATCAGGTGCAGCCGCGCGCCCGCCCGGTCCAGGATCGCGAGTTTGCCGTCGACGTCGGTGGAAGCCGCGACGGCGGTGTCCGGCACGTCCACCCCGAGTCGCGCGGGCTCGCCGAACCCGGCGGAGGAGACCGCCCGCACCGTGTCGTCGTCGTTGTCCACGAATACCGGGCCACTGCCGGTGACCACCAGGGATCCCTTGTGCCTGCCCGGAATCGCGATCGGGCACGAGACGCGATCGGCGGTGGGCGCGAGTTCGCACAGCAGCCCGTTGTCGATCTGGTGCAGCCACAGCCGTCCGTCGGCGGTCGCCACCGGCTCGCCGAGCCTGCCACCGACCGGGATCCTCACCATACCTTCGCCGAGCCGGACCACGATGCCCGATTCGCGGTACACCGCGTACGGACCGCCCTTGGTCTCGACGGTCGCCGGCCATTCGTTCGCGGGCGACGGCGTCGTGTTCTCGACCGACAGGGTCGACTTCCCGAACTCGATGGTCTTCGACGGCGAGACGGCGTACCCCTGCGTCGGCCCTTGCACAACGCGGCTTCCCGGATCGGCGCCGGGCAGCGCGACCTGTGCGTCGGCCTGCTTGCCGGAGCCGTCGACATGGAACGCCGACCCCAGCGCGGAGTTGTAGATCCAGTGCCCGGTCTGCACCAGATCCAAGCCCACCAGGGGTTTCGCCCCGCCGGTGACCGCGATCCCCACCAGCGCGACGGTGCCGGACACGATCATGGCGATCGGCACCCGCGCGCGGAAACGTCCGGAAGTACCCACGGCTCAGACCGCGTTGACGGCGGGGGCCGGCGTCGCGGCCAGTGCCTCGCCGACGATCTCGGTGGCGGACCGCTGGTTGAGTTCGGCGTCGGACGTGAGCACCAGCCGATGCGCGAGCACCGGTCTCGCGACGGCCTTGATGTCGTCCGGGGTCACGTAGTTCCGGCCGTCGGTGGCCGCGATCCCTTGTGCCGCACGGACGAGCGCGATGCTGCCGCGTGGGCTCGCGCCGTAGCGGACCGACGCGTGGTCACGGGTCGCGGCGGCGAGCCGGACCGCGTACGAGCAGATCGCCGGGTCGAGATAGGCCTCCCGCACCTGATCGATGGCGCGGCGCAAGGTTTCCAGGTCCACCACCGGAGCCAGCTCGTCGGGGTTGACCCGCGCGCAGTCGCTCATGATCACCCGCACCTCGGCGTCGTGATCGGGATAGCCGACCGAGATCCGCATCATGAAGCGATCCAGCTGGGCTTCGGGCAGCCGGTAGGTACCCTCCATCTCGATCGGGTTCTGGGTGGCGATCACCAGGAACGGATGGGGTACCTCGTGCGGCACCGAATCGACCGTCGCGCGCCGCTCCGACATCACTTCGAGCAGTGCCGACTGGGTTTTCGGGGTGCCGCGGTTGATCTCGTCGGCGAGCACGATGTTCGCGAAGATGCCGCCGGGGTGGAATTCGAACTTCTCGTTGTTCTGGTGGTAGACCATCACTCCGGTGACGTCGCCGGGCAGCAGGTCGGGGGTGAACTGGATGCGGTTCCAGCTCCCGCCGACACTGCGCGCCAGGCAGCGGGCGAGCGTCGTCTTCCCCAGCCCCGGCACGTCCTCGATCAGCAGATGCCCCTCGGACAGCAGCGCAGCGATCGCCAGCCGGACGACGTCCGGTTTGCCGCGCAGCACACGCTGCACGTTCTCGGCGACGGCAAGGTAGACCGCGGTCGCTGCCGGCTGGTTCATCGTTTCCCCTCCGAAAGACGCCTTCGGACGGGAAGCATCCCGCGCGGGGGCCGGGACCGGTCCCCGCCGACGTCAGGGGCCGCTGACGGGCAGGGCGAGTTCGAAGATCGCCCCGCCCGCGTCCCGGTTGTAGACCCGCAGGGTGCCGCCGTGGACGTCGGCCACCCATTTGACGACCGCCAGCCCGATGCCGGTGGAGCCGCCGCCGCTGACGAACCGTTCGAACAACGCCGCCGCCCCTTCCGGGTCCACGCCGGGGCCGCGGTCGGCGATGAGCACCCGGCCGTCGAGCACGGTCACCTCGATGTCGGCGACCTCGCCTGGTGCCCGGCCGTGACTCAGCGCGTTGCCGATCAGGTTCGCGATCGCGCGCCGCAGCAACGTCGCGTCACCGTCGACCCGGGTCGGCACGGTGGTGACGGCGATGCGCGCGTCGTCGGCGGGCAGGTCCTCGACGACCGTCTCGACCAGCTGGTCGAGCATGAGCGGGCCGAGGGACAGCTCGTCGACGCCCGCGGTGATCCTGGCCCGTCGCGGCCAGAGGTCGATGATGTCGCCCATCATCGACGCGAGACGGATCGTCCTCGGCAGCAGCTCGGCCTGTTCGGCGGGGTTCCGCGACGCGGTTTCGGCGAGCGCGCGCAACCCGGCCACCGGGGTCTTGAGGTCGTGGACGACGCCGTCGAGGAGCTGGGAAACGCCGTCCAGCAACGACTTCTGCTGCTCCAGCGCGGCGGTGGCCGGTCGCATGGCGCGGCCCGCGATGAAATAGCCCGCGGCGCCGAGGCCGAGCACCAGCAGCACGCAGCCGCCGATCACCAGCGCCACCCACTGGTCGTGGTCCGCCCGCACGCCGTCGGCGTCGGCCACCACGACGACGGCGCCGACGATCTGCCCGTCGCGATCCTGGAGCGGGTCGGCCGCGACGTACACGGACCTGCCCTCGGCCGTGGTCTCGTACCCGGTCTTCGACTTGTTCTGGCCGGTCGCCTCGGTCGCGAGCCGGTTCAGCAGGGCGTCGTCGACGGTCACGCACTCGCGTTTCCCGCGATAGGGCTCGAACCGCGGCGCGCTGCCGGGGAGGACGGCGAACTGCGGGCACTGCTCGTCGACGGTGTCGGTGCCGATGTAGGCGGTGACGATCGTGCCGCCGCCGGCGGTGATCAGCCTGGCCAGCGTGGCCGACGTCTGGCGGACATCGCTGTCGAGCCGCTGCCTGCCCTGGTCCGCGTCGGCCTCGATGACCAGCCAGGCCAGCACCACCAGGCCGAAGGCGTTCATCGCGGTGAACAGCAGCGTGAGCAGACGGCGGAGCCTCCGGAGGCGGCCGGTCGAGGAGTCCGTCACGAGAGCCGGTATCCGATCCCGCGTACCGTCTCCACCGGATCGGGCTCCCCCAGCTTGTGGCGCAGGCGTTTGACCACGGCGTCGACGACGTTCGCCATCGGCTCGTTCCCGAGGTCCCAGCAGTGTTCGATGAGGTCCGCGCGCGAAACCGCCATACCCGGCCGGGTGGCGAGGTATTCGAGAATCGCGAACTCGCGGTTGCTCAGGGAAAGCAGTACGCCACCCCGGCGGACCTCGCAGCGCGCGAAGTCCACTTCGAGGCCGGCGTGGCGCAGCACCGGCGGCCTGCCGCCGCGCCGACGGCACAGGTTCGTCACCCTGGCCAGCAGTTCCGCCATCACGAACGGTTTGACCACGTAGTCGTCCCCGCCGTGTTCGAAGCCCTCGACGCGGGCGGCACCCGAGTCCAGCGCGGTCAGGAACAGCACCGGCACCGCCCAGCCCCGCCGCCTGCGCTCGTCGACGAATCCCGCGGCGTCGCCGTCGGGCAGCATCCGGTCGAAGACCGCGCACGCGTACGTCTCGCCGGTGGCGAGCGCACTCGCAGCGGCGGCCAGTGAGCCGACGGCGTCCACCGTGAACGAAGCGGCCCGCAGCTCGGTGGCGACCGCCAGGCGGATGTCTCCGTCGTCCTCGACGACCAGCACTCGTACGTTCATGGCATCCCTCCGTGACAGGACGCTACCGTGAGCGAGTGCGGATCCTGGTCATCGAGGACGACGAAGCCCTGCGGGCGTCGGTGCACTCGTCGCTGCGCTCCGCCGGGTTCGCCGTCGACGCCGTCGGAGATCTCGGCCCGGCCGACGAGGCGCTGTTCGTCAACGAATACGACTGCGTGGTCTTCGACCGCATGCTGCCCGGCGGCGATTCGCTGGACTACGTCGAGCGGAAACGCACCACGGGCTGGGCGACCCCAGTGCTGTTCCTCACCGCGCTCGGCGATCCCGGCCAACGAGTCGCCGGCCTGCGACGCGGGGGCGACGACTACCTCGAGAAGCCTTTCGCCATCGCGGAAATGGTGGCCCGCGTGCGTAGCCTGTGCCGCCGGGGCCGGGTCGCGCCACCGCCGGTACTACGGGCCGAAGACCTCGAACTGGACACCGGCCGCCACGAGGTCCGGCGCGGCGGCGTCCTGCTGAGCCTTACCCGCACGGAGTTCGCCGTCCTGCGCTGCCTGCTGGAGAACGCGGGGCAGCCGGTTTCGCGGCACGACCTCATCCGGGCGGGCTGGGACGAACAGGCCGACCCGGCGTCCAACGTCCTCGACGTCCTCCTGACCGGACTGCGGCGGAAACTGCTGACGCCACCGTTGATCACCACCGTGCCGAAAGCCGGCTACCGAATCGGCTGACGTACAGGAAGGCCCCCTTACTTGCGCAAGGGGGCCTTCCTGTACTGCTGATCAGTCCTTGACGCCCTTCGCGGCGTCCTTGACCTTTTCACCGGCCTGCTTCAGGTTGGCCTTGCCCTGCTCGGCCTTGCCTTCGGCCTGCCACTGCTCGTTGTCGGTGGCGTTCCCGACCGCTTCCTTGGCCTTGCCCTTGAGTTCGTCGGCCTTGTTCTCGGCTTTGTCGTTCATCGGGGCTCCCTTCGTTGTCCGCTGCTTTCGGGTTACCCGGCCGCGGAGGGCGGAAACCTTCCCGACGGTTCCAGAAGCGTGGGGCCTGACACGTTTGAACCGGCGCTGAGACCAAGCTCCGACGCGACACCGGGGCGCGTGCGTCCATTATGGACAGTGACAGGTGTGGTGACAGGGGTACAGGTGGACTCTTTGAGGGATCCACGGCGGCGCGTGAAGGACCCCTTCCCTCGGCTCAGCCGAAGAAACTCGACCTTCACACCCTCCCCCAGTACAGGAAGGCCCCCTTCCTGTACCTAGGCGCAAGGAAGGGGGCCTTCATGTCCTCCACGCGAGCAACGCCGCAGGTAACGCGAAACAGACCTCAAGACAGAGACCCGGTCACGCCACCTTTGCCTTACGCCTCAATACACCTACCACGGCGACCGCGTCGGACACGCCCCTGGTCACGGTCTGCAAATACCGAACGCGATCAGTGACCGAGTTCCGCCCAGACGGTCTTACCGTCTTCACGCCGGTCCTGCCCCCACGCCGCGGCGCAGGCCTCGATCAGCGGCAGCCCCCGGCCGCCGTTGTCCGACGCCGGACGCGGGGTGGCGAGGTTCTCGCCGGAGTCGTCGACCTCGATGCGCACCCGTCCCGGCAGCCGCAGCAACCGCACCTGCCTCGGCGGCTTCGCGTGCCGCAGGGCGTTGGACACGAGCTCGTCCAGCACCAGGATCGTGTCCATGAGGTCGTCTTCGGCGACGTCGCGGAGTTCCGCGCGTGCCCAGGCCCGGACCCGCGCCAATTCGGTCAGGTCGCTGCCCACGGCCAAAGTCAGCACGGTGGACTGGTAGCCGGTGGGCATGGCCTGCTCGGTGGACACGAGACCTCCCAGGTCACTACGGCCCCTCGGGGCACTCGTGGAGGTCTAGTACCCCAAACGCCGCGATCACTAACGGCCCGGCCGTCATCGTTCGCCGCCGGTGTGTCCGCACGGGTAGACGGTCTTCGCGGCGAGGGCCTCGCACGCCGGGCAGTTGTTCACCGGCCGGTCGCGGCGGCCCCAGAAGGAATGGGTGGCCCCGCACAGCGCGGTGACGCGGTCGCCGTGGCCGGGATCCGGGGTGCATACGGGGCAGTAGGCGTGCGCGGCGCGTTCGACCTCGGACGTCATACGAGTCCCCTCGTCCAGCTCATGGTCACCGTGGTGCCGTCGCCCCGGTACCGGCAGTCGGCGTGGTCGGCGAGCCGGTCGATCAGCAGCAGGCCGCGGCCGCGGATCGGGTCGGCGGGATCCGCCTGCTTCCAGTTCCCGTAGTCGGTGACGACCACCTTGATCCCGTCCCGGCCGGACGTGGCGTGGATTTCGATGACGCCGTCCGAGCCGTCCCGGTAGGCGTGCTCGGCCGCGTTGGCCAGCGCCTCGCTGCTCGCCAGGACGATGTCCTCCCGCCGCTCCCCATCCACGCCGAGGCCGGCGAGCCAACGCGTGAGCTGCTTCCGGAGTTCCACGAGCCGCCCGGCTTCGGCGGGCACCCGATCGCGGAACTCCTGCGGCACCTGGGCGGAGACGTGCTTCATGCTTCGCCGCCCATCACGGCCCCCCGGGTGAGTCCGGGTCGTTTCCGGCCCCCGTTTCCGTCACCTGTTCATCTTGCCGGGCGCGGCGGCAACCCGCCAGGTGACTCCCGGTCGTGACCTCCCGTCCCCCCTTCGTGGATTTCCCGTGGACTGAATGGCCGATATACCGCTACCGCGTCCGGACCTATCGTCGACGCATGTCAAGCGACTTGCAGCGGCGCAAGATCTCGGGTGTCTTCGCGGCGATGGACCTCGACCGTGACGGTTTCCTTGAGGAGCAAGACTTTCAGGCGCTGGCCGACCGCTGGGCGCGACTGCGGGGTCCGGGCGGCGAGCGACAGCTGACCGGCATCCTGCTGAGCTGGTGGACGACGTTGCTGGAGGCGTCGGACCTCGACCGCGACAACAAGGTCACGCTCGACGAGGTCCTGCTGGTGGTCGACAAGCTGCCGGAGACGCCGGAGGCGGTGCTCGCCACGGCCGACGCGATGTTCGAAGCGATCGACGAAAACCGGGACGGCCTGATCTCCGCGGCGGAGTACCGCCGGCTGATCGAGGCCTGGAACGGCCGTCCCACCGACACCGACACCACGTTCCCGGCGCTGGACTCCGATGGCGACGGCAAGCTGTCCCGGGAAGAGTTCGCCGTGCTGTGGCTGGAGTTCTGGGCTGGTGACGACGCCGAAGCGCCGGGAACCCTCGTTTTCGGCCCGCTCGCCGCCTGAATTCGCAACCCGTCACTTTCCTGTCGATCGACCGAAAAGGAATAATCGGCTCACCGCGGCAATTACCCAGCCATTACCAATACTTTTATTTATTGCTCTTTTCGAGTGATCAACACTTATGACCACCTTCGCGGAAAGACAGCACACTTCCGGTACCGCTACCATTACGGCGTTCCCGGACGGACAGAGCAGGTCTTGTTTGTGCTGTCTGCCTCATTTACGACTTTAGTCGGGAGGTCGAGCGCGTGCGCTCGCCGCGAAAAGCCAACGGAAAAAGCCAGGACGCCCACCACACCGAAGGCGCGGCGACATCCGCGTTGCTGCGCATCGGCCGCTACCTGACGCGCGCGGAGAGTTCGCCGGATCTGCATTCGGTACACCTGACCGGGGGCCGCGAAGGCGACGCGTTCTACCGCGATCGCTGGAGCCATGACAAGGTGGTCCCGTCGACGCACGGCGTGAACTGCACCGGTTCCTGCCGCTGGAATGTGTACGTATCGGACGGGATCATCACCTGGGAGAGTCAGGATCCGGACTATCCCTCCGTCGGACCGGACAAACCGGAATACGAGCCACGCGGGTGCCCGCGCGGCGCTTCCTTCTCCTGGTATTCCTATTCGCCGACGCGCGTACGTTTTCCGTATGCGCGGGGCGTTCTCGTCGAAATGTACCGAGACGCGCTGAGAAAACACCACGACCCGGTGACGGCATGGGCGTCGGTGATGGACGATCCGATGAAACGGATGTCCTATCAACGCGCCCGCGGAAAAGGTGGATTGGTCCGAGTGACCTGGGACGAAGCCGCGGAAATCGCGGCGGCCGCCCATGTACACGCCATTTCCCGGTACGGCCCGGACAGGGTCGCCGGCTTTTCGCCGATTCCGGCGATGTCCATGGTCTCGCACGCGATCGGCTCGCGGTTCATGGCGCTGATCGGCGCCCCGATGCTCTCGTTCTACGACTGGTACGCCGACCTGCCGGTGGCCTCGCCGCAGGTGTTCGGCGACCAGACCGACGTGCCGGAATCCGCGGACTGGTGGGACGCCGCGTACCTGATGATGTGGGGCTCGAACGTCCCGGTGACCAGGACGCCGGACGCGCACTGGATGGCCGAAGCGCGGTATCGCGGGCAGAAGGTCGTGGTGGTCTCCCCCGACTACGCCGACAACACCAAGTTCGCCGACGAGTGGCTGGCCCCGCACCCCGGCACCGACGCCGCGCTGGCGATGGCCATGGGGCACGTCATCCTCACCGAGTTCTTCGCCGAGCGGCAGGTCCCGTTCTTCACCGACTACGTCCGCCGGTTCACCGACCTTCCGTTCCTGGTCACGCTGGCCGAGCGGGACGGCGCGTACGTCCCGTCGAAGTTCCTCACCGCGGCCGACCTCGGAGGGTCCGGGACAGCCGAGCCGCAGTGGAAAACCGTGCTGGTCGACGACCGCACCGGGGAACCGGTCGTGCCGAACGGTTCGGTCGGCTTCCGCTGGAACGAGCACGACCAGGGACGCTGGAACCTCGACCTCGGCGACGTCGAGCCGCGGTTGAGCCTGCTGGCGGATCCCGCTCATCAGGGCGTCGAGGTCCTGCTGCCGCGTTTCGACGTCGACGGCGTGCTGCGCCGTGGTGTCCCCGCCGTGGAAGTGGGCGGACGGCTGGTCACCACCGTATTCGACCTGCTGATGGCGCAGTACGGCGTGCGGCGCGGAGATCTGCCGGGGGTCTGGCCGTCCGGCTACGACGATCCGGCGGAGCCGTGCACCCCGGCCTGGCAGCAGGAGATCACCTCGGTCCCGGCTGAGCGGGTCACCCGGATCGCCAGGGAGTTCGCCGAGACCGCCGAAGCCTCCCGCGGCCGCTGCATGATCCTGATGGGCGCCGGCACCAACCACTGGTTCCACTCCGACACCATCTACCGGTCCTTCCTGGCGCTGCTGACGATGACCGGTTGCCAGGGTCGCAACGGCGGCGGCTGGGCGCATTACGTCGGGCAGGAGAAGGTGCGGCCACTGACCGGGCACCAGACCCTTGCCGGCGCGATGGACTGGGTGCGGCCGGCGCGCCAGATGATCGGGACCGCCTATTGGTACCTGCACACCGGCCAATGGCGTTACGACGCACTGCGCAACGACGAGCTCACCTCCCCGCTGGCATCCGGCAAGCTCGCCGGGACCAGCGCCGCCGACACGCTCGCGCAGTCCGCACGGCTGGGCTGGATGCCCTCGTTCCCCACCTTCGACCGCAACCCGCTGGACCTGGTCGACGAGGCCGAGGAAGCGGGCGCCGACCCGGCTCGCCATGTCACCGCGCGGTTGCGCGATGGCACGCTGGGCTTCGCCGCCGAAGATCCGGACGAGCCGAGGAACTGGCCGCGGGTGCTCACGGTGTGGCGGTCGAACCTGCTCGGCTCTTCGGCCAAGGGGCACGAATACTTCCTGCGTCACCTGCTGGGCACCGACGCGAACCTCCGCGGCGAGGAGGCCCCGCCGGAAGCCCGGCCGCGTTCGGTGAAATGGCACGACACCGCGCCGGTCGGCAAGTTGGATCTTATGCTGGCAATCGATTACCGGATGACCAGCACGACGTTGTTCGCCGATCTCGTACTGCCCGCCGCGACCTGGTACGAAAAGCATGACCTGTCCTCGACGGATATGCATCCGTTCGTGCATTCGTTCAACGCCGCCGTCGACCCGCCGTGGCAGACCCGAACCGATTTCGACGCGTTCCACGCGATCGCGAAACGATTCAGCGAGCTGGCGGAACGACATCTCGGAGTGCGCCGGGATCTGGTCGCCACCCCGATGACGCACGACACGCCGGGGGAAACGGCACAACCGGGCGGGGTCGTGCGGGACTGGCGCGACGGTGACGTCGAGCCGATCCCGGGTGTCACGATGCCGCGGTTGACCGTCGTGGAACGTGACTATCCCGCGGTGGCGGCGAAACTGGCCACGCTCGGGCCGCTGCTGGAGAAGCTGGGCGCCACCAGCAAGGGCATCACCTACGACGTCGGCGAGGAGGTGAACTGGCTGCGTGCGAAGAACGGCGTCGCACTGAGCGGCGCCGGACGAGGACAGGCGCTGATCGACACCGACATCAAGGCCGCGGACGCCGTCCTCGCCCTGTCGGGCACCACCAACGGACGGCTGGCCACCCAGGGCTTCCGCGAACTCGAGAAGCGGGTCGGCACCGAATTGGCGCACCTTTCGGCCGAGCACGAAGGAAAACGGATCTCCTTCGCTGACACCAGGTCCCGGCCGGCGCCGGTGATCACCAGTCCGGAGTGGTCCGGCAGCGAGAGCGGCGGACGCCGGTACTCCGCGTTCGTGATCAACGTCGAACACGGCAAACCATGGCATACGCTCACCGGCCGCCAGCACTTCTTCCTCGACCACGACTGGATGCACGAACTCGGTGAGGCGCTGCCGGTCTACCGGCCGCCGCTGGGCCAGCACCAGCTCTCCGGCGAGTCGAACGGGGCGGAGGTGACCGTGCGCTATCTGACCCCGCACAGCAAATGGTCGATCCACTCGACGTACCAGGACAATCTGCACATGCTCACGCTGTCACGCGGCGGGCAGGGGATCTGGATGAGCCCGGCCGACGCCGAGGCCATCGGCGCTCACGACAACGACTGGATCGAGGCGGTCAACCGCAACGGCGTCGTGGTGGCAAGGGCGATCGTCTCCCACCGCATGCCGACGGGCACCGTTTTCCTTTACCACGCGCAGGACCGAGCGGTGAACGTGCCGCGCATCGAGGCCACCGGCAAACGCGGTGGCACGCACAACTCCCTGACCCGGCTGCTGATCAAGCCCACTCATCTCATCGGCGGCTACGCCCAGCTCAGCTTCGGCTTCAACTACCTGGGCCCCACCGGCAACCAACGCGACGAGATCACCGTGATCC
Organism: Amycolatopsis sp. NPDC051071; assembly: GCF_040682875.1. Lineage (NCBI taxonomy): Bacteria > Bacillati > Actinomycetota > Actinomycetes > Pseudonocardiales > Pseudonocardiaceae > Amycolatopsis > Amycolatopsis sp. NPDC051071. The sequence goes on from NZ_JBFBBY010000042.1 coordinate 53,481, forward strand.
GCCGCCGTTCCCAGGAGGTGCGTTACTGATGCGGGTTCTCGCGCAATTGGCGATGGTGATGAACCTGGACAAGTGCATCGGCTGCCATACCTGCTCGGTGACCTGCAAACAGGCATGGACCAACCGGGCAGGCACCGAGTACGCGTGGTTCAACAACGTGGAAACCCGGCCGGGGCAAGGATACCCCCGCCGTTACGAAGACCAGGAACGCTGGAAGGGCGGCTGGGAACGGACCGCGAAGGGCCGGTTGCGGCTGCGCGCGGGCGGTCGGCTGAGCAAACTCGGGAAGCTGTTCGCCAATCCGGACCTGCCGGAGATCTCCGACTACTACGAGCCGTGGACCTACGACTACGCCACCCTGATCGAGGCGCCGCTCGGCGACGACGTGCCCACCGCCGCGCCGCGGTCGGCCATCACCGGCGAGCCCACTCAGCCCACCTGGGGCCCGAACTGGGACGACGACCTCGGCGGATCCACCGAACACGGGATCAAGGACCCGATCGCGGAGAAGCTTCGCGACGAACTCGGGATCCAGATCAAGTTCGAGTTCGAGCAGAGCTTCATGTTCTACCTGCCGCGGATCTGCGAGCACTGCCTCAATCCGTCCTGTGTGGCCAGTTGCCCGTCCGGCGCGATGTACAAACGCGAGGAGGACGGGATCGTGCTGGTCGACCAGGACCAGTGCCGCGGCTGGCGGATGTGCGTCACCGGCTGCCCGTACAAGAAGGTGTACTTCAACCACAAAACCGGCAAGGCCGAGAAGTGCACGTTCTGCTATCCGAGGATCGAGGCCGGCCAGCCCACCGTGTGCGCGGAAACCTGCGTCGGGCGGCTGCGCTACATCGGCGTGCTGCTCTACGACGCCGACAAGGTCACCGAAGCGGCGTCCGTCGCCGACGAACACGACCTGTATCCCGCGCAGCTCGACCTGCTGCTCGATCCGCGCGACCCCGCGGTGATCCGGGCCGCCGAAGCGGCGGGCATCCCGCACGACTGGCTCACCGCCGCCCAGCGATCGCCGGTGTACCAGCTGATCCACGACTTCCGGCTGGCGCTGCCGCTGCATCCGGAATACCGCACGATGCCGATGGTCTGGTACATCCCGCCGCTGTCGCCGGTGGTCGACGCGGTCAGCGGCAGCGGCCACGACGGCGAGCACCGGGACAACCTGTTCGGTGCCATCGACGCCTTGCGCATCCCGGTCGAGTACCTGGCGGAACTGTTCACCGCCGGGGACACCGAGCCCGTCCGGCGGTCCCTGCGCCGGCTGGCCGCCATGCGGTCCTACATGCGGGCGGTGAACCTCGGGCAGGAGACCGACGAGGACATCCCCGCCTCGGTCGGTCTCACCGGCGAGCAGATCTTCGCCATGCACCGGCTGCTGGCGCTGGCCAAGTACGACGAGCGTTACGTCATCCCCACCGCCGGCGTCGGGCAGGCCCACGACCTGGAGGCCGTCGCCACCCGCTGCAGCCTCGACGTCGACGGCGGGCCGGGGATGGGCGGCGGCGAGTCCACGGTCGACCTGGTCAGCTGGGACGACGGTGCCCGGCCGGACGCGTTGTTCCCCACCCTGCGAGGGCAGGACCGGTGAAACTCAGCCGTTCCCGCGCCGTCGCTTCGCGGCACCATGCGGCGCTGCGCCAGGTCGCCGGCTGGTGCCTGCAGTACCCCGACGAAGCCGTCCTCGGCAAACTCGGCCTGTTGCGCGCGTGCCTCGACGAGACCTCCGGGCCCGGTCACGCGGAACTCTGCCGCACCGTGGCCTTCCTCGAACAGGGGGAACCCGGCGCGCTGGCCTCCCACTACATCGAGGTCTTCGACCGCAAGCCCCGGCGGACACTGCATCTGAGCTGGTTCCTCGACGGCGACACCCGCCGGCGAGGGGAGACGCTGGCCGCCGTGCGCCGGTTCTACCGCTCACAGGGGTACGCCCCGGCCGAGAACGAACTGCCGGACTTCCTCCCGGTGATACTGGAGTTCGCGGCCGTCGCCGATCCCGCGGTGGCCGAAGAGGTACTCTCCCGCTTCCACCCGGCACTGGACCTGCTGCACCGCAACATGTCCGCTATGGACACTCCGTATCGTGACGCCGTCGCGGCGGTACTGGCGACGCTTCCGGCGGTGCCCGTCCCGCCACCCGCCGTCCCGCTCGCCGAACTGGTCGGTCTCGACCCGTTCCCCACCGGAGGTGGCCGATGAGTTCCGGACCCGACCTGCTGCTGTGGGGCGCCGCGCCGTACGCGGCGATCGCCCTGCTGGTCTTCGGCACGATCTGGCGTTATCGGCACGACAAGTTCGGCTGGACGACCCGGTCCAGTCAGCTCCACGAGTCCCGGCTGCTGCGCGTGGCCAGCCCGGTGTTCCACATCGGTCTGCTCATGGTGATCGGCGGGCACGTGCTCGGGCTCTTCGTCCCCAAGGGCGTCACCGAGTTCGCCGGGCTCGACGAGCACGCGTACCACGTGATCTCGCTCGGGATGGGCAGCGTCGCCGGGCTGATCGCCGTCGGCGGTCTCGGCCTCCTGCTGTGGCGGCGGGCGCGGGTCCCGGCGGTGCGCCGCGCCACCTCGGTCAGCGACCGGTACATGTACGTGGTGCTCGTGCTGGTGATGCTCGCCGGGCTGGCGACCACGCTGGTCGACAACGGCGTCCGGGGCGGATACGACTACCGCGAGACGGTCGGCCCCTGGTTCCGCGGCATCCTGCTCCTCGATCCCCAGCCGGATCTGATGGCGTCGGCGCCACTGGATTACCGGCTGCATACCGCCCTGGGCATGCTGTTGTTCGCGCTGTGGCCGTTTTCCCGGCTGGTGCACGCGTTCAGCGCGCCGGTGCGGTACCTGCTGCGTCCGTACGTGGTCTACCGGCGCCGTGCTCCCGGCGCCGTCGGTACCCGGAACCCGCGCCGTGGCTGGGAATGAGCAGGCTCCGCCGCACCGCCTACGTCGCGTTGAGCTCGTTCGGCTGCATCGTGCTCATCGGTCTCTGCGCGATCGTCACCGGCGCGCCACTGCTGTTCCCGTCGCTGGGGCCCACGGCGTTCCTGGTGTTCACCGGGCCGCAGGCCCCCTCTTCGAGCCCGCGCAACACGGTGCTCGGACACTTGGCCGGCGTCCTCGCGGGACTGGCCGGCCTGGCCGCCACCGGTCTGCTCACCGCCGCCCCGGACCTGACCCGTCCGTCCTTGGCCAGGATCGGGGCGGCCGCACTGGCGCTGGGCCTCACCTGCGCGGCGATGGCGGCACTCGACATCCCTCACCCGCCGGCCGGGGCCACCACCCTGATCATCTCACTCGGCCTGCTGCACACCGCTCCGCAGGTGCTCGCGGTCATGGCGGGTGTCCTCCTCATCGCCCTGCTCGCCGTCGTGATCAACAAGCTGTTCGGGGTGCCGTATCCCTGGTGGCGCCCGGCGTCACTGCCGCCATCGGCTCGGCGGCGCCGTCTCGAATCGTCCATAAAGGACTGAAGAAAGACGAAGACCGCGCCACCGCGGATGTCCCGCCGAGGATCGCCTCGAACCCCAGTTGCCGACCGCCGCCCGCGCCACGCCCTAGATGAGTGATTCCGTGAAGATCGCGTGAGTGCGACCCCGCGAAGGAACCCTTCCCTTAACTGTCCATAAGGGACACCAGTTGTGCCGAATTGCCCGATTGACCATCGATTGACCGTATCGGCGCGAACCAAGGTCGTGACATACGGCAGCTACAGCGCCTCGCTTAGCTTCACGTGATTTTCACGGAGTCTTGCCACCCACGACCACCCGGACCCATACCTGGCAGCCGCCCTTGGTCGCGGGCATGTCCTGAAGGCCCCCTTTGAGACGATCAACGTCTCAAAGGGGGCCTTCAAGACACCGCG